>DAIDJX010000073.1 GCA_027451165.1 Prolixibacteraceae bacterium
TATGCCGGCGTTGATTATGAAGCTATCCTTCACGCCGCAGAAAATGATCCCGATGGTTGTGATATCATCCTCTGGGATGGGGGTAACAACGACTTTTCTTTCTATAAACCTGACCTGTCAGTGGTGGTGGCCGATCCCCACCGGGCTGGAGCTGAACTGAGCTATTATCCGGCAGAGATCAATATTTTAACCGCCGATGTGATTGTTATCAACAAAATTGACACTGCCCAGCCCGACAAGGTGGAGGAAGTGAGACGGAATATTGAAGCCATCAATCCATCAGCAATTGTCATCGATGGTGCCAGTCCGATCAGCGTGGAAGATCCATCCCTCATCCGCGGGAAAAGGGTGCTTGCTGTTGAAGACGGACCCACATTAACCCACGGAGAAATGAAGATGGGCGCTGCTGTGGTAGCCGCCAAAAAGTTCAATGCTGCCCAATTGGTGGACCCGCGTCCCTGGTTGGCCGGGAAGCTGAAAGATACTTTTGATACTTATAAAAATATTGGTACCCTGCTTCCTGCAATGGGCTACAGTCCCGGGCAGGTGAAAGACCTTGAAACGACCATCAACAATACCGACTGTGATTCCGTGATCATCGGAACGCCCATAGACCTGAACAGGATCATCACCATCAACAAGCCCACCACAAGGGTGAGCTATGACCTTGAAGAAATCGGTGATCCGAAGCTGGAAGACGTGTTGGATGAATTCCTGAAAAAGCTCAATCTGGAGATATAGTAAGACTCGTATAGCTGTTTTTGTCCGCCTGTTTGCTGACAATGCACCGCTTGATTGGGAAATCAGGCAGAAAAAGACTATTTTTGTCTCATAATTCGGTTAGGATGAGCAAAAAGATAGTGGCATTCGGTGAACTGATCTGGGATGTCTTTCAGGATGTAAAAAAACTGGGAGGAGCGCCTGCCAATCTGGTTTTCCGGGTCACCACGCTGGGCGACGAAGGGCATCTGATCTCCAGGGTAGGAGTGGATGATGCCGGCCGGGAGGCAATTTCCAGACTGAACAGCATGAATGTGTCAGACCGTTTTGTTCAGATTGATCCCAGCCACTTGACCGGAAACATAATGGTGAAGGTCGGTCATGAAGGCCGTCCGGATTACCATATTGAACCGGATCTCGCTTTTGACCACATTACCCTGACGGACGAAATGCTCCGTTTGGTGCAGGAGTCAGATTGTCTGTGTTTCGGAACCCTGGTACAACGGCATAGTGTCTCTGCAAATACCCTTAGAACCCTTTTGAGGGAATCTCCCGGTACCTTGAAATACCTTGACCTCAAGCTGCGGAAAAACTGGTACACTACTGAAGTGATAGAGGATAGCCTTCGGGTAGCAAACATCCTCAGGGTAAAGGAAAATGAACTGTACCTGCTTAAAAATGAACTCAGTCTCTTTGAATATGAATCCAGAAGCCTGGCGGAGGAACTGATCAATGAATATGACCTGGATATTGTTCTGGTCACCCAGAGCAAAGCCGGAGCTTTTACCCTGGATAAGGAAGGCCGCTACTATGAAGACAAAGGCTATGTGATAGACCTTATCGACACCGTTGGTTCAGGTGTTGCTTTTTCAGCAGGATTCCTGCACGTTTACCTGGAAGAAAACGACCTGGAGGCTGCCCTCCAGTTTGGTAATGCCTGCGGCGCGCTAACTGCGGAAACCCAGGGGGCCACTACTCATATTCCCAAGAATCAAATACTTGAGTTGATGAAAAGCGGAGCCCGCCGCGAACCCTGAACCCTGAACCCTGAACCCTGAACCCTGAACCCTGAACCCTGGAACCTGAACCCTGAAACCTGAACCCTGAAACCCAGCCCTGTCTGCTTTATGCCGATTTTTGCTGAACAGCCTTGGCGAGCGTCATAATCAGTACTCCTGCAACTGTCAGCAACCCACCAATAATCTGATGTTTTAAAGGCAAAGTACCGAAATAGATCCAGACACCTCCCATTACTACTATCCCTTTTGTACTTTGGACGATAGATGACCGGGAAGCTTCAATAAATTTGAAGGAGTAGTAAATCATCAGTACCCCCAGGAAAGGCCCTAAAAATGCGCCCGCAGCGATGTTCGACAAAGCAGCCACCGGAAGATGGAACGGCACATCAAGCGTCAGCATCAGGATGGAAGCGCTGATCAGCAGCCAGAACGTACCGTTCAGCACAATGATTTCCGGGGTTAATTGCCTGACATTGATTTTGCCGATCACCGAAGTGGAGGAAGCCAGAATGGCATTGATCAGCACCACCAGTGTGCCGGGAATAAACATTTTCTGTAGCGATGTTTCGCCGGTATAACTGATGACAAAGGCTCCTGTCAGCGCAAGAAATACACCCACAGATTCCAGCCACGTAAATCGTTCTTTCAGCAAAGTAACCCCCATCAGGGTTAAAATAACCGGGTAAAGATTACCCAGGAACGAGGTGACCGAAGGGTCAGGAATGATTTGCAGGGAGAGATAAAACGAGGTATTGGTTAAAACTTCCATAATCCCCAGCAGGATCAGGATCCCGTATTGCCGCCGGCTAAGCCTCATCAGTTGAGCGAGGTTTCCGCGGAAGGCCGACCAGGCAAGATTGAGTACAAAGGCCACCAGAAACCAGTAAAAAATAAATACCACCAACTGTCCAACCGGCCCTGTCAACTGTACCTGGCTGATTTCATTCATGGCGGCTTTGCTGAATACATACCCTCCGATTGAGAAGGAGAGCGTTGCCAGGATAGCAAAAAGATAGCCCTTAAAACGGTCTGATTTTAATGCGGTCATGCCTGTATCCTCGATTTGATCGCTTTGGTTTCCGCTTCGAAGCCCGGTTTTTCCAGCAGTGCAAACATATTCTTTTTGTAGGCTTCCACACCCGGCTGATCAAAAGGATTCACTCCCAGTTCATAGCCACTGATGCCACAGGCCAGTTCGAAGAAGTATATCAGTTGGCCGAGGTAATATTCATTGAGCCGGGGAATGGTGATCAACAGGTTGGGGACACCGCCGTCAACATGGGCAATGGCTGTTCCCAGTTCTGCCATTTTGTTCACCTCGTCAATCCTTTTCCCGGCCAGGAAATTCAATCCGTCGAGATTCTCCCGGTCATAGGGAACCTTGAGCAAGCGGTCGGGAGTTTGCACCGATATCACGGTCTCAAACAGTTTCCGCTCACCTTCCTGAATGTACTGACCCATGGAATGAAGGTCTGAAGTGAAATCTACGCTGGCCGGGAAAATCCCTTTGTTTTCTTTGCCTTCACTCTCGCCATACAACTGTTTCCACCATTCACTGAAGAAATGAAGCTTCGGATTAAAGTTGACCAATATTTCAACCCCGTAACCTTTCCGGTATAATAAATTGCGAACAGCGGCATAGCGGGCGGGAAGGTTGTTTTCGAAGGGAATATCCCTGCCCGATGCCACCTCCATATCAACGGCTCCCTTTACCAGGGCGCGGATGTCAAAACCGGCAACAGCCAGGGCAACCAGGCCGACTGGCGTAAGTACAGAATAGCGGCCTCCAACGTCATCGGGAATAACAAAAGTCTTGTATCCTTCCGAAACAGCCAGTTTCCGCAGTGCTCCCCTCGAAGCGTCGGTAATCGCCACAATTCTGGTACAGGCCTCTGTCTTTCCGTATTTTTCCTCAAGGTCCTGTTTCAGCAGCCTGAAAGCCAAAGCTGGTTCAGTGGTTGTTCCGGATTTTGAAATAACCAGCATGGCCCATTCTTTCGTTTGAAGGAGATCCCTCAACTCGGCATGATAATCTTCCCCGATGTTCTGACCCGCGAATATGATCAATGGATTGGTGATGGGTTTTAAATGGGAAAAACTGTCTGAAAGGGCATCTGCAACCGCTTTGGTTCCCAGATAAGAACCTCCGATGCCAACAACGATGAGTATTTCAATTTTTTTGGATCTTAAAATTTGGGCTGTCTCCTCTGTATCTGCCAACACAGATGCTGATATGGAAGAGGGAAGATTCACCCAACCAAGGAAATCATTTCCTTTGCCGGTTTTCTCCTGCAAGGCAAGGTTATGGGCCTCCAGGCGCTCTTTCATCTCTTCAATTTCTTCTGGGGAAACAAAAGAATAAACACGGTCAAGTTGTAATGTCATTTTTTCCATAAGACCTTATTTTAATTTATCTGTCAGTTTTAATATCTCTTTTTTAGGTGTGCGGTTGTTATACAGGATCTGATACACCGTATCACAAATGGGCATATCCACTTTGTACCTGTCATTGATTTCATGAATAATTTTTGCAGAATAAAAGCCTTCTGCGATCATATCCATCTCCAGTTGGGCAGTTTTTACTGAATAGCCTTTCCCGATCATGGTACCAAACATCCGGTTTCTGCTGAACTGGGAATAGGCTGTCACCAGCAAATCTCCGAGGTAAACGGAGCTTTTTATATCGCGGGAAATGGGATGCACCGTGTCTACAAATCTTTTTATTTCCTGAATGGCATTGGAAATCAGTACAGCCTGAAAATTATCCCCATATCTCAGGCCATGTGCTATGCCCGAGGCAATAGCAACGATGTTTTTAAGAACGGAACTGTATTCAGTACCCCAAATATCATCTGAGGTGACAGCTTTGATGTAATTGCAACTGATCAGGGTGGCAAATTCTTCTGCCTTGTGTTCATCGGTGCCGGCTACTGTAAGGTAGGAGAGTTTCTCAAGCGCAACTTCTTCGGCATGGCACGGCCCTGAAAGAACACCTATATTTTCAAAGGGTAAGCCGTATTTAATGTGCAGGTATTCGCCCATTACCATTTTCTCGTCGGGGATCAGGCCTTTAATTCCGGAAATCACATACTTTCCGGAAATATCGACATACAGATCCTTCAACGTCTCTTTCAGAAAAGCAGAAGGTATGGCGATGATCAGCGTATCACACTGAGTGGCAATGGCATTGATGTTGGAAGTAAAGTGAATCCTGTCGATATTAAAATCAATCCCTCTGAGATAACCGGGATTGTGCCGGTATTGCCTGAATTGCTCAATGTTCTCCTCATTCCGTATAAACCAGCAAATTTCCGGCAGGTTCTCCAGGAGTATCTTGGCCAGGGCTGTTGCCCAGCTTCCGCTTCCAATGATCGCAATCTTCGTGTTTTTCAACCGTCGGTATATTGAGTTATCCTTGTTGTGGAATCAGTCCAGTTGTTCCAGCCACGCTTTCACTTCATCCTGGGAAGGATTGGTCAATCCCAGTTTGTTCTTTTTGTTGTACCCGCACAATTCCTGATGAAGCCGGGTGTATTTATCCACTTCCTTTAACCTGGCAAGGGAGGAATAGCCCAGCTTGCCCAGGACTTCGCTCCATTGTTCCGGGATTCCAAGGCTACTGAACTCATCAGCAGCAGAAATGGTTCCACTCTTCCCGGTTTCCGGTTTCATTTGCGGGAAAAAGAGCACATCCTGAATGGAAAGCTGATTGGTCATGAACATGGTCAACCGGTCAATTCCGATACCCATCCCGGAAGTGGGTGGCATGCCAAATTCCAGCGCCCGGAGGAAATCATGGTCAATGAACATGGCTTCATCATCTCCTTTTTCCGATAAACGTAGCTGCTCCTCAAAACGCTCCCGTTGGTCAAGGGGATCATTCAGCTCGGAATAAGCATTGGCCAGCTCCTTGCCAAACACCATCAACTCAAATCTTTCTGTGAGCTCCGGATTGCTGCGGTGTTTTTTGGTCAGCGGCGACATCTCAACCGGGTAATCGATGATAAAAGTCGGCTGAATATAATGATGCTCGCATTTCTCACCGAAAATCTGGTCGATCAGTTTCCCTTTCCCCATTCCCGGGTTCGTTTCAATGCCCAGGCGGTCACAAATCTCCCTCAGCCTGTTTTCATCCATCCCGGAAATATCATAGCCCGTATGTGTTTTAATGGCTTCAATCATGGTTACCCTGGGATATGGCGCCTTGAAATCAACTTCCTGTTCCCCGATCTGGACCCGGGTGGACCCATGGAGTGCAAGGGCAACTCGTTCCACCAGTTTTTCAGTGAAGTTCATCATCCAGAAATAATCCTTGAAGGCCACATAAATCTCCAGAACGGTAAATTCCGGATTATGGGTGCGGTCCATTCCTTCATTGCGGAAATCTTTGGCAAATTCATAGACCCCGTCAAATCCCCCCACAATCAGTTTCTTCAGGTACAGCTCATTGGCAATCCTGAGGTATAAAGGGATATCAAGGGTGTTGTGGTGGGTGATAAACGGCCTGGCGGCAGCTCCTCCCGGAATAGGTTGAAGAATGGGGGTTTCCACTTCGAGAAACCCATATTCATTGAACATTTCCCGCATGGTGCTGATGATCTTTGTCCGTTTCACAAAAACATCCCTGTTTTGCGGATTGACAATCAGATCGACATACCTCATCCGGTAACGCTGTTCAACATCAGTGAAGGCATCAAACGTCATCCCGTCTTTTTCTTTTACTACGGGAAGCGGTCGGAGTGATTTGTTCAGCAGGGTAAGTTCCTGAACATGAACAGTAATCTCTCCCATCTGGGTGATGAAAACATATCCCTTAACCCCGATAATGTCCCCGATATCCAGCAATTTTTTGAAAACTTCATTGTAAAAGGTCTTGTCTTCCCCCGGACAAATTTCATCCCTCGTGATGTACAACTGAATGCGGCCCGTGGAATCCTGCAATTCTGCAAAGGAAGCCTTGCCCATAATTCTTTGTGTCATCAGCCGCCCTGCAATACAAACTTCATTAAAGTTTTTAAGTTCTTCTGAAAATCCGGAGTGAATTTCTGAAACAGAACAATTCACCGGATATTCGGCAGCCGGATAAGGATCAATTCCCAGTTCACGCAACCTCAGCAGTGAATTTCTGCGGATTACTTCCTGTTCGCTCAATGAAATAGATGTCATATAAATTTTGTGCAGTAAACGGCTGCAAAGATAAGAAAAGAATTAAAAGCCGCATTCCGGGAAACGCGCTGGCAATCTGCATAAATTTTCTAAAATATAATTTTATATGATTGATATTCAGCATATTAAAAAAATATACCTGACATAACCGTTTTTATTGCACTTATCATTTGGCAATGATTATCTTTGCAGGAATTAAAGGCTGTAGGTGCAGGCGGATAACCAAAGCATGGAGAAATTGTGGCAATATAAAGCTCAGGGAGACATTAATGATGTCAAGCATCTTTCGGCTGCATTAAATGTTAACATGGTCATAGCCAATTTATTGGTTCAACGTGACATAAAAACATATAATGAGGCCAAGAGCTTTTTTCGTCCGCGACTGTCGGAATTGCATGATCCTTTTCTCATGAAGGATATGGACAAGGCGGTTGAACGGCTGCAGCAAGCCATTGACAGGGAGGAAAAAGTACTGGTCTATGGGGATTATGATGTTGATGGAACCACCTCCGTGGCCATGTTGTATTTGTTTTTAAAGGATTACCTGAAGCAAATTGATTATTATATTCCCGACCGGTATACTGAAGGCTATGGAATTTCCCCGCAGAGTATTGATTTTGCTGCCCGTGAGAATTTTACGCTCGTGATAGTGCTGGATTGCGGGATAAAAGCAGTGGAGAAAGTACAATACGCCAGGCAAAACGGGGTGGATTTCATCATCTGTGATCATCACAATCCCGGAGATACCATTCCGGATGCTGTAGCGGTTCTGGATCCCAAGCGGAATGATTGTAAATACCCCTATAAGGAACTGTCAGGATGCGGGGTAGGTTTCAAACTGCTGCAGGCTTTCACACAGAAAAACAACATCAACCAGGATAAATTGTTTGATCTGCTTGACCTGGCGGTGGTCAGTATTGCTTCCGACATCGTGCCCATCACCGGGGAGAACCGGGTGCTGGCCTATTTCGGGTTGCAGAAGCTCAACACCAATCCGGGAATGGGGCTGAAGACCATTATCCATAATTCAGGACTGAGTGGAGGAGAGATTTCCATCAGCGACATCGTTTTCAAAATCGGCCCCCGGTTGAATGCTTCAGGTAGGATTGAACATGGAAAGAAATCGGTTCAGATTCTGGTTTCTGTAGATACGGTTAGCTCCGGAGCCTTGGGTGAAGAAATTGACTCATTCAACGAAATCCGGAAAACCCTGGACCGGGATATCACCCAGGAGGCGCTGGATATGATCGAAAGGGATGAAACCCTGCGCAAGCGCAACAGCACAGTGATTTATAACCGCGACTGGCATAAAGGGGTAGTTGGGATTGTGGCATCCAGGCTGACTGAATATTTTTACCGTCCGACTGTTGTTTTGACCGAGTCCAATGGTCTGGCTACCGGTTCTGCCCGCTCTGTGAAGGATTTTGATCTGTATGAAGCTATCGGCGCCTGCAGTGACTTGTTGGAATCTTATGGCGGGCACATGTTTGCAGCAGGCCTGACCATGAAGATTGAAAATGTCAGGGCATTTTCAAAACGTTTTGAAGAGATCGTCAGCAACAGTGTTACTGAAAAGCAACAGACACAGACCATCGAAGCGGATGCAAAAATTGCGCTCCACGAAATTACTCCCCGGTTTTTCAGGATATTAAAGCAGTTTGCCCCTTTCGGACCACACAATATGATGCCGGTTTTTATTACTGAAGATGTGATTGATGCCGGAACCAGCCGTCTGGTGGGGAAGAACCTGGAACACATTAAACTCGATTTAATGGAACCAGATGATTCTTCCGGTATTTTTGCAGGTATTGCTTTTAACCTGGCCCATAAATTTCCACTTATCCAGTCGGGAACTCCCTTTGATATCTGCTATTCAATAGCATTGAATGAATTCAGGGGTAAAACCAATCTTCAACTAAACATCAAAGACATCAAAATCAAGTCATGACCGGAATACCTCTGCGGCAATAATGGAGTTTTCTACCGGGCGGGCATACATCTGGATGAACTTCTTCGCAACTTCTTCTCCCTTGTAGGGAATGCTTTCCTTCGCAGCCGCAATCATGTTTTTGAATTCAATAATATCGTGAGAAGTATAATTCTCCACAAATTCACCGGTGCCGTTCATCAGGTCATAAGCCACATAATTGAAAGGCCAAAGCTTGTAATACTGGTGAACTCGGTGGTCAATCCGTTTGGCCAACTGCTGGACAAAATCATTCAGGGGCAGTTCTGCAATGCTTTGCAGAAAACTGTTCATGATCGGTTTCCCGAAGGAGAAATGAACCCTGCCTTTCATCCCTGTAAGTCCATATGCCATGCTTTTCAGATCATCAGCTGGTGTCTTCTGGTACCCATCAGTGTTTTTCCGGATCAGTTCAGCTACCTTGGAGATCCCGCAGGGCTCTATTTCATAGGAAATTGAAAGGGGAATAATGGTCAGTTCACTGTATCCTTCTGCCAGGCTTTTCTTGTTGCTTAAATTCAGCATTTTTAGCAGGGCAATCTGTGTCAGGTCATTTCCGTCTTTTGTTCTGCCTTCCCGTTGCGCAATCCACACTGAAATATTTTTCTCCATAATCGATTCCCTGATGTAGGAAGAAACTTTTCTCGAGGCTTCCAGCAACTCCCTGGCAGCAATATTCCTCCGGATAACAAAAGCCCTGTTCAGCTTGACCAGATGGGTGATCCAGTCAAAAATAAGCAGATTATCCCCAATAGCTATCTGTGTGGTATTCATGCCGTTCCGGTGGATGACGTAATTAAGGAAGGCTGAATCCAGGATGATGTCCCTGTGGTTGGAAATAAAAAGGTAAGATTTTTTATGGTCCAGGTTCTCCAATCCACTGATAGTAATTCCTTTAGTGGTGTTGTTGATGATCCATTCCACAAAAAGAACTACAAAGGAGGTTTGGAGTTCCCCAATACTTTTTACATTCAAAAGTGAATTACTCACTTTCTCTACATTGGCTGCATCAGGATAAAGCTTCTTAAGCACCTCCCTGAAAGCCGGATCAGCCAGTAAACTTCTTATTTTCTCGGGGGCTTCATCATCAGTGTATGGACGAATGTCGTCATAATCAGTTCCATCCATCATAGCAGGTCTAAAAAGTTCAGGCACAAAAGTAATTATTAAAATCGGTATCTGATTTGAATTTTAACATCTCTTATGATATTACCTTCCTTCCCGGTATAGCCACTGCCCGTTTTTTCCTCTTCCGGATACCAGGTAAGACCAGCTTTCAGCCATAAGGAAATATTCTTTGACAGAACAATTTTTGTTCGCAAATAACTCCTGAAGCCGTTTCCGAAAAAAGAAAAGGTGGAAAAAGTGTAAAGAAGGTCATTTTCCCAGGTGTAAATCCGGTTCTCCCAATCAGGAATCATAAATCCGGATACCCTTAATGACGCAGAAACCGGAAGGCGGGACGGTGTCCATGAAATTTCATGGAACACCAGAATTCCACTGCCGGGGGCCTGTTTCCCGACCCCGCTCGATTCTGCACGCCAGGTGAAAGAGAGCAGGTTCCGGAGGTCATATTTGGCATGTATCCGGAGGTTCCCGGCGGCGATTTCATCATTTTCCGCGAATTTCACAGAAGAGACCTTGTCTGGTGTCAGGCTGGTTTTGTACCGGATATACCCCGAGAAGCGGCGGCACGGGGTAAAGTCCACCTGCAATAAAATGTCATGACCATTGGCTGGCGCTGCTGTGCCATATTTGATCCAGGGAAAATAAAACCAGTCGGCATAAGCTGAAACTTTTATTCCTGATACCGGCAGGAAATGAAGACCTGCATACCAGCCTGTCTCACTGTTGGCAGACGAGCCTGCACCAAAGGCCCCACTCCATGACACATGGTAATTTATGCCATATTTCCTGAATAACAGGGTGGCTTTCAACTGGTCGTGCAAGTCAGCTTCCACACCCTGAACAACTGCCAAACCTAAGGACTTGCTGATAGCTGTTTCCCCGAAAAGATGCCAACGTCCACTGACAAAGTGGTAATCCATTCCCAGGTTGAAATTGAACTGTCCCCTGAAATAAAAACGTTCATACAATTGATCCCCCGGGTTGCATGGTATCCCGAAGTATTCTGCCAGCCCGGTGAAGCCTGCTTTGAACTTTTGATGGTAAAGGGTAAACAGCATGCCGGATGCAGTATGCCGGATGCTTTTTTTATCTTCAGTTTCGGATACCGTCCTGTGGTATCCCGACGTCTGCAAACTGGTGAAGCTCCTGCCCCCCGCATCGTCGACTGTGATATTGGCATCTGCCCGCCTTGAGGAAAGGAAAAGATGGGCCGCCATGTTTTTAAACCGGCCTGTCACGGCTACACCCCTGAAAAACTGAGTCTCATCCGAAGAAGTATAAGGCTTAATACCCGTCAGGTTTCTGGAAGCCTGCATAACTTCAGCCGATTTGCCCATGGAAAATCCCTGCCAGCATACCAGCCCCTGTCCGCTCTTCACCGTGAAATCACCCACCGTAACCTTGCGGATAATCCCCTTCATCTCCAGGGAAGCATGTCCCGAATAAAAATCAAAACCGGTCTGGTTGGTACCTTTGAAAAAGCTCTCTCCCGGATCTTTGTCCGCTTGTAATACCAGGCTCAGATAATTCTTTTGTTCATAACTGTATTTGGTGTACAGGGAAAGCGGGTTGCCTGCATAGGCGGGTGGTTTGTCTCCCTCTTTTCTGAATCCGCTGGCATAAGGGAAGGAGATTCGTGCACGGGAGAGTACTTCCTGAATTCCCTTCCTGGGGGGTAGTGTATCCAAAGACGCAGCATCAGCTGAATCGACTGTAACGAACCAGGCAATTTTTTCAGCGACTTCCCTTCCGATACCCGGAACTGAGGCCAGTTCGTAAACGGAATAAAAACTGCCGTAACGGCGGCGGAATCCAAGGATGGCAGCGGCTGTCACTTCATTCAGAAATGGGATGCGTAAGATTTCCTCCAGTTCTGCTTCATTGATCCGGATAGGGTGCAGACGAAGTTCCTGCAGCTCTTCCAGAAAGGAGGCATCCGATTCCCCATCTCCCTGCTTCTCTCCCATGATTTCGAGAAACTCCTCAAAGCTGTGGTATTGACTGTCAGGTTGCTGGGAGAAAGCAGGAAAGGACAGGAGCAAAAGGCAGATCAACATGGTTTTCCCGGACATAATCCGGGCAGGAACGCTATTCTTGATGATTTTCATATTCGGGCATCAGGGGGTAAAAGTGAAACCAGCGACAGGGGTAAGCCCCAGGTAAGCATGATGGTAAAAGGAAATATCAAGGGCAGTTTTTCCGAGTTTAAAGCCGATACCTCCCGAAATGGACATAGGTTGCGATGCCCAGCCGACGCGGAAGACGACTTCCGGATGAA
Source organism: Prolixibacteraceae bacterium (assembly GCA_027451165.1). Classification (GTDB taxonomy): domain Bacteria; phylum Bacteroidota; class Bacteroidia; order Bacteroidales; family Prolixibacteraceae; genus UBA1413. Next base: position 12,278 of record DAIDJX010000073.1, read on the forward strand.
GATTGATTTCCAAACCAGCAGAGATAACCGGTTTCTCTCCTTGAGTAAACCTGATTTCCTCTGTAAGATTAAGTCCGCTGTTCAAAGACCAGCTTGTTCCGGCCCTGAGAACGGTAAACAGGGATGACTGGTTTTTGATGATTTTGTCAGGTACCGGATGGAAAACCCAAAGTCCGCCCGACAATTGCTTATTTACCCTGAATTGCAGGCCGGTTTCTGCAGTTATGGCCGGTGATGCCCTTGCCTGCTCCGGGTACCTTTCGGAAAGGCTGTTGAATGCTACTGCCACCGAAAGCCTTTCCCCGAAGTGTTTGGCAAATGAAGCGGTTGTTCTGCTGATGTGATAAACACCTGCCCTGAAACGGATGTAACTGAATCCGGCGGTTCCTGCCTTTGTTGGAACCACTATTCCGGTGGCGAGTACTGAAAGTTCCTTCATCAGAAACCGCGATTCGCTGGAAAGCAGAAACGTGAATTTGTCAGTTCCGGCAATTCCGGCTGGATTTTGAAAGAGCGCATCAGCTCCGGTGAAGGTAACACCAGTATT
>DAIDJX010000074.1 GCA_027451165.1 Prolixibacteraceae bacterium
AGCGGATCCGGATTGAGTACAATTTTTCCCTGTTTTTTTCCTGCTTCCGGAGAAAAGGCCATACCCGGTAGTACCAGGGCAGAAGCAGAAATGGCGGATGCATGCAAAAAGGATCTTCTGGAAAATTGGTTTTTCATGGTTTATATTTTAATAAACAGTTTGTTCTTATACAACCAGTAGCACAAATACCACAGCGCTGCCCAAACGCCCACACTGGTGATCACCTTCACCATTAATTCCCCGCTCCAGGAAAAGATCAGCTCGCTGAACGGCTGCACCATTTTACCGATCCACCGCGCGCCTCCCAGGTGGAAGAACAGGTATATGAAAATGCTGTTCATCCCCACGATGATAAAGAATTTCGATCCCCGGATAAACCATTTGTTTACATCGATCAGCCAGTAGCTGAAGGTGAGCGCCAGGATGGTCCAGCCGCCGCTGGCAAATACAAAGGAGGAGGTGGCGATCTTCTTGATGATGGGGGTTATGTTCAGGGCATCGAGTCCGTAACCGATGACCAGGGCTGCCAGTCCGGCCAGGAAGAGCCATTGAATTTTCTTCTCTGCCGGTTTATCGCTCATCAGCAGCTTCCCGCAGAGTACACCCCATACCGTATGGGCAGTGGTGGAAACAAAATTTAACGTAGCCCACTCACTGGATTTATCCACTCCTTCAATTTTATTGTTGAACCAGGCACCCAGGTTTTCATAATTCACCCAGGGATGGTTAAAGCCTTCCACCGGGAAAAAGCGGTAGGCCAGGTCGATCAGCAAAAGAATGACCAGGGTAAAGATGATCTGGAAATAGTAGCTTCTGTTCCGGATCATAAAAGCCACCAGGTAGGTGAATGACAACTGGGCCAGGACATTCTGCAGCCGAAGTACAAAATGACCGGCAGAAATGAAATACAGCGCCCATCCAAAGAAAAGCAAAAGAAAAGCCCGTTGAAAAGCATGACGGGTGACCTGCCGGACGGTTTGGCCTTTTTTCAGACGGTTGGCTACGGCAAAAGGAATGGCCACACCAACAATAAACATGAAAAAGGGCTGGATCAGATCCCAAAAGTGCAGTCCATGCCATTCATGGTGACTGAATTGCGTTCCGAAGAAATGGACGATGCCGTTTCCTGATTCCAGAAAATGGTCATACAGTGCAGTCGCTTCACCGGCCAGCAGGAACATCGTAAATCCACGGAAGAAATCCACAGAGGTGATCCTGCCCGGAAGAACGGGAGAAATGGTTTTTGCAGTTTCATTCATATCGAAAAAAGTTAGGCTTCAGAAGCTATAAATATAGAGGTTTGGTTTGAAATGGGGAAAAAACATCAGGATTTTATGAAAAGAATCATTAGTTTTAAAGATCAAAGAGGAATACCATGAAAAGGTTTTACTGGATTATACTTTCCATACTGATATTGTTGATTATCACATTCATGGTGATTGCCCGGTCAAACCAGTCTGAACAACGGCATCCCGACGGTCTGCACATTTCTCCAGGGATTCCCGGACCCATCATGGCCGGATTTTCAGCGGTAAAAATTACCCCGGAAGTACCTGACCGCTGGACAGACACCAATGGCGACGCAGTCTTTAAAAAGAAGGATGGGGATACCTGGACCGATGGCAATGGGAATGGAAAATTTGACGCGGTCTGGATTGCCGGTTTCAGCAATGCCAAAGCGGCCAACGGTATTCATGATGAGCTGTGGGCCAGGACCATGGTGCTGGATGACGGGCATACCCGTGTTTCTTACACTGTTTTGGATGTCATAGGACTTTCCGGGGGGCACATCGCCGAAATACGGAAGATGCTTCCCGCCTCTGCCGGAATTACCCACGCCATCATCTCTGCCACCCATACCCATGAAGGTCCTGACCTGCTCGGACTTTGGGGGAAAACGCCCTTCAGAAGCGGGATAAATAAAGAATACCTGGAATTTGTAAAAAAACAAACCCAGCAGTCCATCCTGGACGCTACAAAGAGTATTCGTCCCGTCAGACTGGAATTTTCGGAAGATGCTACCGGCGCCGGTCATCTGCATAAAGATACCCGACTGCCTGAGATTTTTGATTCCGGGCTCAGGATGATCCGTGCGGTTGACGGCAAAACCGGCAAGACCATTGGAACACTCACCGTTTGGGGAAACCACCCGGAGACCCTATGGAACAAGAACCTGCAGGTCAGTTCCGATTTTTGTCATTATGTGAGGGAAGGGGTGGAAAAAGGGGTAAGTAATGGTGACACCCTGAAAATGGCCGGAACCGGCGGCATTGCGCTTTATGCCACCGGAGCAGTAGGGGGCCTGATGACTACCCATCCTTCCATTATAGTAAAGGATCCCTTTTCAGGGCAGGAATTTCAAAAACCCTCCTTTGAAAAAGCAGAAGCCCAGGGAAAGCAACTCTCCCTGCTGATCCTGAAAGCCATGGAAAAACCGGCAATGACACTTGATTCTGCATCCTTATCCCTCTCTGTACGCACCTTTAACCTGCCCATCAAAAACAAGTTGTTTCGCCTGGGCCTTCTGTTGGGAGTACTTGACCGTGAAACTGAAGGATGGATGAAAACCGAGACTGAAGTGAACCTGTTGCAGTTGGGACCGGTTTCCATACTGACCATTCCCGGTGAAATTTATCCTGAACTGGTCAATGGAGGGGTAGAAGCTCCGGAAGAGGGTGATTTCGGTCTCTCCCCGCAGGAAGTGCCGACCATCCGGGAAATGATGCCCGGACAATTCAAATTCGTCATAGGTTTGGCCAATGATGAAATCGGGTACATCATCCCCAAGAGTCAGTGGGACACAAAACCACCTTATGCATACGGGAGGGAGAAACCGCAGTATGGGGAAGAAAATTCCCTGGGGCCGGAAACAGCACCGATCATACACCAACAAATCAAAGATCTCCTGCAAAGGAGTGGCGAAAAATGAAATTAAGCTGGCACGATGAACAAAACCAACGCCGTCCGCTTGCTGGACGCACATAAAATACCCTATGACCTTACGGAATATGAGGTGGATGAAAATGACCTCAGTGCGGTTTCTTTAGCTTTGAAGATCGGACAGGATCCGGCTCAGATTTTCAAAACACTTGTCCTCAGGGGAGATAAAACCGGGATTTTCGTAGCAGTTGTTCCGGGAGATGCCGAAGTTGACCTGAAAAAGGCAGCAAGGGCAACCGGCAACAAAAGCGCAGAAATGGTCCATATGAAGGAATTGCTGCCACTGACCGGGTACATCAGGGGAGGCTGTTCCCCTTTGGGTATGAAAAAAAATTATCCGGTACATATTCATGAAACCTGTCAGCTTTTTGACCGTATTTTCATCAGTGCCGGTACCCGTGGCATGCAGGTCAGGATCAATCCGGAAGATCTCATCCGTTTGACCGGTGCTGTCGTTTGTGATATTTCAAATTAGCTTAAACTATGAACTACATCATAATTCAGTATTACCAATCCCCCATGGGAAAACTGATCCTGGGAAGTTTTGAAAACAAACTCTGCCTGTGCGACTGGTTTCACCGCTCCAACCGGTTGACAGTCGATGCCCGGCTGAAAACCGGACTGCATGCCGAATTTACCGAAGGGCAGGATCTGGTATTGGAGTCGACCATACTCCAACTGAAAGAATATTTCTCCGGTAACCGGAAAAACTTTGAACTGCCCTTGCTTATGGTAGGTACCGATTTTCAGAAGAAGGTATGGCAGGAATTATTGAAAATCCCTTATGGCAGAACCATTTCCTATGCCCTGATGGCTGAACTGCTTCACAATCCTTTGGGAATCAGGGCCATTGCTTCAGCTAACGGGGCCAATGCCATTTCCATTATTGTCCCCTGCCACCGGGTGATCGGATCGGACGGTAAGCTGGTTGGATATGCCGGCGGTCTGAAGGTGAAAAAGAAACTGCTTCAACTGGAAGGAGCTCTAAATAACGATCAACCAGATTTGTTCAATGGTATGATAATTTGAACCTGGAACCTGTCCGCCAACTGGCGGATGGAATCTGAAAATTGAAGTCTGAAACATGAAAAAATCCATGCTTAAACTGGCTCTTCTGCCGGTAGTCATCTCCCAGATAAATTGTCCGTCGGAGGCGCAGTCCAAAAAAATGAACGTGCTGTTCATTTCCGTAGATGACATGAACAACAACCTGGGGTGCTTCGGACATCCGCTGGTGAAATCGCCTAACATCGACCGGCTGGCTTCCTCCGGAATAGCCTTTGCCAACGCCTACTGCCAGTTTCCGCTTTGCAGTCCCAGCCGCAGTTCACTGCTTACCGGTCTCCGGCCTGACCGTACCAGGGTTTTTGACCTGAGGTACCATTTCCGGCAGGATTTACCCGACAGGGTCACCCTTCCTCAGATGTTTATGAACAACGGATATTTTGTGGCACGGGTCGGTAAAATGTACCATTACGGGAATCCGGGGGACATTGGTACCAACGGGCTGGATGACAGGGTATCCTGGTCAGAACGTTACAATCCGGCCGGAAGAGATAAAACCAGTCTGGAGTTGGATATCATTAACTACACGCCCCAAAGGGGTTTAGGGTCATCGATGTCCTTTCTTTCCGACAAGGCTGGTAAAGATGAAGAACATACCGACGGAAAGGTGGCAGACCAGGTAATTGAATTGCTCAAAAAAAACAAAAACAAACCGTTTTTCATTGGGGCGGGATTTTACAAACCCCATTGCCCCTGGGTAACCCCATCCAGGTATTTTGATTTGTACCAACCGGATCAGATCAGCCTGCCCCTGGTCATCCCTTCAGTCCAGGAGAATTATCCAGCCCCGGCGCTGGCATCGACCAATCCCTTACCCTATTTCGGAATTTCCTATGATCAGGCAAAAGATTGCAAACTGGCTTATTTCGCCGCCATTTCCTTTGTGGATGCCCAGATCGGAAGGTTACTGGATGCCTTGCGTGATCTTGGATTGGAAGAGAATACCATCGTGGTTTTCTGGAGCGACCATGGCTACCACCTGGGTGAACACGGCCTGTGGTTCAAGCAAAGCTGTTTCGAGGAATCGGCCAAAACACCCCTCATCATTTCTGTTCCCGGATTATATTCCGCCGGAAAATTGTGTCGGAAGAATGTAGAACTGATTGATATTTATCCGACTTTGGCGGCACTCACCGGGCAAACTCCCCCAAATGACCTGGATGGCATAAGCCTGGTTCCCCTGTTAAAAAATCCGGGAATGGATTGGGACCATCCGGCATATACCCAGGTTCAGCGGAGTAATTTTCCGGGACACAGTGTCCGCACAGCATTGTGGCGGTATACGGAGTGGGATTTCGGGAAAAAAGGAGTTGAACTCTACAATGAAGAGACCGATCCCCAGGAGCTCAACAACCTCGCTTCCAACCCGTTGTATTCCGGAGTGATAAAGCAAATGCAGGATTTGCTGAAAAAGGTCCATCCGGCTCCTGTCGATGGCGGAAAAGCGATCGAAAATACTAAAGAGAAATTCAGTAACTAATCAGCTATTCCACTTTAATCCTTATACCCTCTGTATGCGCGGCAAACTCCGGCGCATACATGCACTGCACACTGGTAATGCCGTTGGAGAATTCCCCCTTCTGGGTGGCAAACAGCCTGTATTCGAAAACATAGTTCCCTTTCGGGAGGTAATCGATAAAGAAATTGGTGGCGGCATCCCGTGTCGATTCGTAGTACCCCAATCCGGCCTGCCAGCGGTAGCCCGACAGCACGTTCAGCGGTTCAAAGGCAGAAGCCCGCATATCTTTAAGATGGACATATTCCATGTCGCGGTTGGTGCGCAGGATAACCCGCACCACCACTTTATCACCCACGCGGATGGGGTGGTCTGCTGTTATTGCTTCCAGAACCAGACCCGTCGGAGATTTTACCTCCACAAACAGGTTTTTCTCTACTTCCAGCGGTGAATCGGCTTTGGTGATCTTATCCAGCTGTTCAAAGTACTGCCAGTAAAGGGACCCCCAGGCAATGGTGGCATTCGGGTTTTCCACTTTTACCTTTCCCTTGTCGGAAGAGATTCCGGCAGCATCCCAACTGGTTTTGAAATAGCCGGTCCCCGGTTCCGGTTTCACCTGGGTCGACAGGTAAGGATTGACTTGTTCCTTCCCAAGTGTCACTTTGACCTGTTCATTGGAAGCCAGCCCGGAAGTTCCTCGCAGGAGCAGCGCATAAACCGCCTCCGTGGTTGCCCTGGTGGTCTTCCAGTCCTGCGTTTGCTTCTGCTTCAGCAACCACACCTTGAGTTCATCCACCGATTTCAGGTCACCGGCCACTTCATCAAAGGCTTCGATCAGCATCGACTGGGTTTCAATGGGTGCCTGGTGCCAGAACCATCCGGAAGTCTGGTTACGCCAGTACATGCCCATCTCCTCATTACGCAGCGCCGTTTCTCCCAGTGATTTCAGGATCAGCCGGGCTGTTTTTCCATCCTCCATCCTGTTCAGGAACAATGCTGTCATGGCTTTCAGGTAGTTGTTCAGTCCGGTCCAGTGCTGAACGGCCTGTGCCTGATAAAATGCCACCATTTCCAGCAGGGAATCATCGAAAGGATAAGCATCCCGGAAAAAGGAGCGGGCATAAAAGTATTGGACCACAGAAGCATCCAGGTGGTTGTTTTTACGGAAAAGGGTATCCCGCTTTTTTAATTCCTGGAAATCATTGAGCATCTCCTGGTCTAAAAAAGCAACTGCTTTCTGTACCATTTCCCCCATTTTAGGATTGTGTTCAGGATCAACGCTCTTCAGGTGAATCAGGTGCCCGAGGCCGGTCACAATGTGCCGGGTGATGTATTCGCTTTCCGGCATTCCCGGAAACCAGGGCCATCCACCGTTTACGGTCTGGTTGTCGGCCAGCTTTTTCAAAGCCACTTCCTGTTCCATCGCCATGCGGGTCAGGTCAAACAAAATTCCGATCCGCTGTTTGCGCTCCGTCTCGCCGGCAGCCTCCCTGACCCATGGACTTTCCTGGATCAGCACCGATTTGAGTTCTTCGTTCTTTTCCAGGTTCGATTTCAGGGCTGAGGGGGCTATCTGCTTCCAGGATTCGAAAACCCTTTTAATGGCCGGGTCGCTGTTGGCGATGGAGCTGGCCAGGGTATTGGCATAATAGCGGCTGAAAAGTTGTTCACTGCACTCATAGGGGAATTCCATCAGGTAAGGCAACGCCTGCACGGCATACCAGGCCGGGTTGGAGGTGTATTCCAGCGTAAGCCGGTAATTCCGGAGGGTCTTGCTTTTTCCGGAATCTGCCAGCTTTTTAAAGGTAAATGATTTGGTGGAATTTGCCCTGACCGGCAAGGGAAGTGATTCGGTAACCATCATCCGGTTGGAAAGTACCGGAAGGGCAGCTTCCTCTCCGTCTGAAAAGGATCCTGAAGTGGCCGTCACGCGGTAAACCACCGCCTGCAGCGACTCCGGAACGGTGATGTCCCAGGCTGCAACTGCACTCTCCCCTTTCCCAGCCTGGAAATTTTTCATGGCTGTCTTGTTATCCATCAGGTCATCCACCGGTTTCATGGTAATGGCATCGAAGAAATGAAGTTCTGAGGTGCCTGTGATGGCTGCTCCGGAAAGGTTGGAAATCTTGACCGTGAACTGCATCCGGTCTCCTTCCCGGAGGAACCGTGGGGCATTCGGGAATACCATCAGCTCTTTCTGGGTGACCAGCGATTTTTCAATCATCCCGGTTTTCAGGTCTTTGGTGTGGGCCAGCCCGGTGAACTTCCAGCGGGTCAAAGATTCAGGCATTTTGAATTTCAGTACCGTCTCCCCGCTGGCATTGGTAGCCAGCTGGGGAAAGAAGAAAGCGGTCTCGCGGAAATCTGACCGGGGTTTGGCCGGGGGAAGGGAAGGAGCGGCTTCCCGTCCGGCAGCTTTCATTTCCACCACTTTCCCCGAAGCTGAGGCCACCTCTGTATCTACATTGGCAAAAACCGCTTCTTCCCTGACTTCCATCTGCACATCATTGGCCATTGGCGGAGGCAGAGGCTGAGATAGCCCTCTGATCATCAAACGCTTATTTCCGTAATAACCTCCGGAGCTGATATCCATCAGTTGCTCGTAATTTTTTGGAACGGGAGATCCGGTATATCCGGGAATGGAAGGCAGGGTCAGGCTGGCTGTTCCAAAACCCCTGTCGGCATTCCAGCTGACATATGCGGGACTACCGGTGTAAAGGGAGAAATTCCAGGGGCGGATCAGAAAGGCATCCAGGGAAGCATCATACATGGAGGCCATCATTTCGGCCAGTGCCTTGTCTCCTTTTTTATCGCGGATGGTTAGACTCCACTCCTCCTCTTCGCCGGGACGCAATTTATCCCGGAAACTGGTAAGGGTAATGTCTAATTTTTTGTTGGTGTAAGGGACCCTGAGGGTCTGCTGTTCCTGGAAAAGCCTGTTGTTTTTCACGAAGAAAAAGTAAATTCCCATGTTACCCCTGTGTTCTTCAGAAACGGGAATATCAACACTTAACTGATTGTTATCCAAGCGGTAAGAGGTGCGAACAGGTTTCCCTGCCACCGAGGTGTAATCCGCCACCAGGTAAACATTCCGGAGGGGGGAAGCCAGCAGTAAGGGAACATTTTCGCCTGGCTCAGCCTGGTTCTTCACCAAAGTAGTCATCAGTGAATTATAGGAGGGATTTTTGGTTGACCCCGGAAGGTAGAGCGTGAAGTATTTCTTATAGACCACCTCTTCTCCGTAACTGTCCTTAGTGGTGATCTCCAGCACATAAAGCCCGGGAGAAGTATGATCCGGAATTCCAATCAATGAATCCGAAGGAGTGGCAAAGGAAAGGTCCAGAATTTTCTCCCCCTTTTCCCAGGTGGAGATATCGTCTTCGTTGTCATAGATTTCATTGGGAAATGACTTTTTGAACTCACTCCGGGTCATGGTAAATAGATCAGGTTTTGACCATTTCCGGGGAAAGAGAAAATTCTCCGGAATTTTAACCCGGTAAATGGTAAGCGCACCGGATACAGCTTCCGGCTGGCCGTTCAGGTTGGTCGTCTCCAGGGTAAACTTCAAATCTATGGCTCCATTGACTTCATCAGCCAGACCGGTGTTTATCAACAAGGATTTGTAGCCGACCGCAACATTTGTTTGGGCGTTGTGAGTTTCCCCATTGATGTCGGAAATATCAGCCTCCACGGAAAAATCAAACAAGGGCAAATCGTCTTTCGGGATGGAAGGATCCGGAATGGCTTCAAACCTGATTGAAAACTCCCCTTCCGCATTGGTGGTTGTCTGGCCCTGGGTGATTTCCATCGCGGGAACAAACGGAGGATCGAAAAACCATCTTCTGAACCAGGGGAAGCGTGCATTGCGCATTACACGGAAAGAGACAGTGGCATCTGTGACCGGATTTCCTGAATACGCCATGGCTTTCCCGGTAACAGTCACGGCTTCACCCAGTTTATAGGTTCCCTTCACGGGATTGAAGGTGATTTCGAATTTGGGTCTTTTGTATTCCTCGACCTGAACTTCCACCGTTCCATGCTCGTCACCGATGGAAAAACTGCCTGTCAGACCGCCTGAGGGAGCGGTGAAACTTCCGGAGAAAGAACCGAACTCATTGGTGATCAGCTCCATTTTTGATAACTCCTGGTCGTTGACATCCCTGAAGCGGACCACTGTTTTAAACCGGGTTTTGATACTGACCTGTGTGCCATTTTTCTCCGTAACAATGCCCTTAAAAAAGATGGTTTGCCCGGGCCGGTATATGGCCCTGTCGGTGAAAAACCAGGTGGTCATTTCCGGCCTGGGCTCTTCTTTCTCCCGTTGCCACAGGTAAAAATTCTGGGAAAAGAACTGGTCCTTATCTTTCCGGAGCACCAGGTAACAACTGCCCTGACGGATGGTTGCGGAGCTGTCAAACTTCACCATTCCATATTTGTCGGTTATTCCTGTTTCCCCCGGCCAGGTGATTTCTTTACGCTGGCTGTAATCGTACTGGAAATAGTACTTTCTGACTTTTACTCCGTCGATGGGTTGACCTTCCTTTCTGTCAAGCACCATAAATTCCGTTTGTTCTGCATTGAGGGCAGAAATCAGGCTAAGTCCGGTGCACTGGAACTGCATCCAGGTCACTTTTTCGCTATCCCTGAACCCGGGAATGGCCGTAGCCAGCAGTACATACTGACCTGCCGGAAGGGAAGGAATCCTGATTTCTGCTCGATGGGTCTGAAAATCGCCGTCGGTGGGTAATTTCACTTTCCAATCTGCGACAGGTTTCAGGCGCAGGTATTCTTTGACCAGTAACTTCCAGTCTTTGCGGCTGTCTTCTGATTCAGGTGTTTTGGTGATTTTTACAATCCTGGCATAAAAGGTTTCCGTGTTTTTGTATTCCACAAGGGCAAGAGAGGGCAAACCGGGGATAACCGCCTGGTTACCGGTGAGGGTCAGTTGAATCTGGCGGATATCTGCGGCGAGGCTCAGGCAGTTTTTTGCACCGTCCGTATCCGGAAGGCGGGCAGCCGTTTGCTCAGCCAACTCCAGTGCCTCCTTCAGTATCCATTTGTACTTGTCCGTTTTCCCCGGCACAAACCTGTCACCTTCGGTTTTCAGTTGCTGTGCCAAAGTATAATTGATTTCAGCTGAAACCGGTTTGTCCTTGTATTGTCCGGCCAGGAAACGCAGTGCCTTCAGGTATAATTCTGCTTTGTCCTGAAGGGTGCTGATCCGGTAGGCAAAGGACAGGCGGGCAAGATCGGCATCGACCAGGGCAGTGGTGTCGGGCAGCTCAGTCCTGTGAAAAGCGAGTACGTCCCGGTAAATGGTCAAAGCCCTTGACTCAAAAGAGGCAGGATCATCCCCTGAAAAATCTTTCCGGATGAATTCATCAACCGGGGTAAACAATTCAGGGTTGGAAGCTGCCTTTCCAAAAGAGACAGATTGAGGGAAGCGGCTTTCCCCGGTAAAAAATCCGATTGCCCGGAAAGCCAGAAAGTCATACAGGGTAGGCCTGAATTTCCGTGCGTTTGAGTCTCCTTCCAGAATGACTTCAAATTGCGACAAGGAAACAGCCTTCAGCGTAGCAGTGCCGGAAAGAGAACGGGAATAAAACTCAGAAGCGGTATCAACAAAGCGTTTGGTATCCCAGACAGATATATCAGTCCCGGTATCGCCCTGAACAGTAGTCCTTTCATTGATTTCCCAACGGTTGCGCTGGTAATAGTTCCAGTATACCTGGGCCAGGGCGGAACTGAGGATTTGTTTTACCGGAGCAGCAGATTGGTTCATTTCCTGAGTCAGGTTGGCAATTGCTTTCACCTCGCTATCTTCTTCAAAGGAGGCTTCCAGCCCAATGCGGTACAGCAGGGCACGGATGGTCTGATCCTGGGCCCCATCGGTTTTGCTGCTTTCGTAGATGGTGTTCACCACCTCCAGGGAGCCTTTCACCTGACCAATAAACTTCAGGGAATCAGCCCTTTTCCATAATACTGAATAGTTGTTGCCGGCCATAAGTGTAATGGTTGTCAGTGCCAAAAAGAGGGTAAGAAAATATCTGTTCATACTACCGAAAATACATTGTGGTTATCCTAAAATGTGCAATTTCCCGGTCAAATCCGGAACCAATTCAAAGGTAGGACAATTGGCAACAATAATGCCATGAAATCTGAAATTTGATGCGATCATGCTCCCGGAAAGGAATTTTCTGATCGTACACTGTAGAAATCGCCAGAGCATCTTTTTCAGTATTTGAATTTCCTATATTTGTCACCTTTCCATGAAAATCCATTTGCTGATGAATGTTCGGTTAACAGTGTTGATGCTTGCATTGCTGGCTTGCACCTTTGACATTTCTGCCTTTCCCAGCCAGAAAGATTCCCTTCCCGATATCCGGAACAAAGATTATGTCTACAAAGTAAAAAAGATGCAGGGCGCCATCAGAATCGATGGTGTGATGGATGAACCAGACTGGCAGGTGGCTCAGAAAGCTCCAGTTTCCCACCTGGTACTCCCCGTGGATACCGGAGTTCCGAAACTGCCTTCCGATATTTTGCTGACTTACGATGACCGGGCCTTTTACATGGCTATCATCTTCTTCGATACCATACCCGGAAAACGGATCGCCGAATCGTTCCGCAGGGACTGGGTTTTCAGCAACAACGATAACTTTCTCTCCTTTTTTGACACCTTTCTTGACCAGACCAATGGTTTTTCCTTCGGCGTAAATGCGGCGGGAGCCGTTTGGGACGGCATGATGTACGAGGGGGCTACCATGAACCTCGACTGGGATACCAAATGGGAGTCCAAAACCAAACATTATCCCGACCGATGGGTGACCGAAATGCGGATTCCTTTTAAATCGGTGCGTTATCCGCTGAACAGCCGCAGATGGTTAGTAAACTTCAGCCGGCTTGACCTCAAAACCAATGAAAAATCTTCGTGGGCACCGGTTCCCAGGCAATTTCCCACTGCATCGTTAGCCTATACCGGCATTCTGGATTTTGAAAGTACCCTGCCCAAACCCAAGCCGAATATTTCACTCATTCCCTATATCTTCGGAAGCTATTACCATGATCCCGAATCGGGGATCAGTGAAAAATACAGGCGGGATTTTGGCCTGGATGCCAAAATCGGGTTAACCTCAGCGCTTAACCTGGACCTGACCTACAATCCCGATTTTGCCCAGGTAGAAGTAGACCGGCAACAGATGAATGTGGACCGTTTCGAATTGTACTACCCGGAAAAACGTCAGTTCTTCCTGGA
>DAIDJX010000075.1 GCA_027451165.1 Prolixibacteraceae bacterium
AAAACTCGGCCTTTGAAAAATCAACATGGGATATTCTGACTTACCTGTGAAACCGATGCGTCCGAAATTGGGATTGTTGTTTTTTGCCTTATTGCTCTTGCAGTCCTTGTTTTGTAATGCTCAGGAAGACACCTGGGATTGGTGGAACGAGATTCACCATTGGAAATCGGGTATGCCGGGATGGCGTAATATGATGCTGCTTTCTCCGGGCTACCTTGGCCCCAATGCGCTCCCGGTTCCGGAGATGAAACAGGGGCTGATCTCCCCTGAACCCGAACTCGAAACTACCCTTTCAGCTCATTTTCGCTCCGGTGATCCGACGCAGGATATTTCTGCCCGTATCTACTATCCGGTGGGCGGTGGAAAAGTTGCTTTTGAAGCCTATGGTGTAGTACTGGAAAAATATGGCTATTCCGAAGTCATCAGGGATGAAAGGATCTCGAGGGATAAAGACGGAAAGGGTATTGTCCCCGGTGATTTTTATTTTGCTACCCTGATTCAGCTGGTCAGGGACCGGAAATTACCCGATACCCTGCTGCGGCTGGCTTGTAAAACGGCCTCCGGTGATGCATTTGCTGCCCGCTATACCGATACCCCCGGTTATTTCTTCGATTTTACCTCTTCTGAATCTTTCCGGTGTGGAGGAGGTACGCTACGGCCTTTTGCCTCTTTTGGTTTTTACAGCTGGCAAACCTACAATGAAGCTACCCCCCAGAATGATGCCTGGCTGTATGGGGCAGGAATTTCTTTCCTGAAAAATTACTGGCAGTTTTCGGGTAACTTCTCAGGCTATTCCGGTTACCTTGAGCTGAAAGACCGGCCACAGCTGATTACCCTGGAAACCAGGCTGGACAAGGGGCAGAATGGACTGAGGCTCCAACTGCTTCAGGGTATCCGCGATTGGAAATACACCACACTTCGTATATCATATATCTGGAAAATTTGAACAATAGTTATGAAGAAGATATCAGTTGTCATTTGTGTTTACAATGAGGAACCCAACATCGGGCCCTTGAGCCGTCAAATCATGGACGCCCTCGGTGATCTGCCGTATGAAGCCATTTTCGTGGATGACGGTTCCACAGACAGAACACGGGAGGAGATCCTGAAAATCAAGGATGAACGGTTTATCCTTGCAGCCCTGAAAAGAAATTATGGCCAGAGTTCGGCCCTGCAGGCCGGCATCGACATCGCAGAAGGTGAGTATATTGTGCTGATAGACGGTGATTTGCAGAATGATCCGGCAGATATTCCAGGGATGCTGGAAATGGCAGAGAAAGAAGACTGGGATATGGTCGCCGGTGTCAGGGCCAACCGCAAAGACGGAATGTTCCTGCGTAAAGTGCCTTCCAAAATTGCCAATTACATGATCAGGCAATCCACGGGAATCAAAATGAAAGATCTGGGATGTACCCTGAAGATCTTCAAAAAGGAGGTGTTGAAAGACATTCATATTTATGGTGAACTGCACCGTTTCATTCCGGTGCTGATCACCCTTGAAGGAGCAACCAGAATCACCCAGGTCGATGTCAACCACCGCCCGCGCCAGTTCGGAAAATCAAAATACAACCTGGGAAGAACCACCCGGGTCATGAGCGATCTCATGCTGATGCTTTTTTTCAAGAAATACCTTCAACGGCCCATGCATTTTTTTGGTATGCTGGGTATTGTAACCCTTCTTGCCGGGGTGCTGATCGACCTGTACCTGTTGGTTCTCAAACTGATGGGGCACGATATCTGGGGAAAACCCCTGCTCTTCCTGGGTATTCTCCTGGTAGTGGCAGGCATCCAGTTTTTTACCACCGGCATTATTGCTGAACTCCTGATGCGGACCTATTATGAAACTCAGCAGAAAAAACCTTACCGCGTCAGGCAGGTCAGGAATACAAAAAATTGAAAAACATAAGTTAATTATTTGGTCACGATCCATTTAGCGGAAAGTAAACCCCATGGAATAACGGCTTCCGTATGATCCAGCAGAGGAACCGGTACATAAGTGATCATATCCAGCGAGGTGCCTTTCAGGATAAAATCGAGGTACATGTTATTGGATACTCCGGGCATTACATAAGTGTCACCAAGTCCGTGGACCATAAAGGTGGGAGTTGTGGTTTTCCAGGCCGTCACACTGTTGTTCCTCAAAGCTTCCCATAGGGAGAGATACTTTCCTCCGGTTGATAGATTGGCGATGACATCTGCTGTAAACAGGGTGCTGACAGAGGTGGAAAGTTTTGAATTGATGGTTCCCCCATCATTTTTGCCATTGTATAAATCGGATATGTAATTGGTCCCGGAATATGGACTGTTGAAAATATCAGCATAAGAAAGGCTTATTTCTCCCGTTTTGATGTAAGCATTCATCATATAAGCCAGGAAATAGGGCTGAGGATAGGTTGATTGTCCCAGAATTTTGCCACAGATGAATTGGAGGTCGTAAGGTCCCGCTCCGCAAGCTGTTGCCTTCAGGTTAAATTCTGCAGACAAATTGGTTTCCAGTTCCTTCTTCAGCACCATGGTGGCCCAGCCGCCCTGGGAATACCCCATCAGATAGGTATCTTTGGACATCTGCATCGTCGGATAATCCTTCATCATCTCCTGGGTTGCCCTGAATAAGTCGGTTACGGTCTGAATGGTAGATGCCTTGTGCAGGTAGGGGTGGAACATATTTTTCGATGCCCCGAATCCCAGGTAGTCAGGCAGGGTAACAATGTAGCCGAAAGAGGATACAGACTGAATGAGGACAAACAGGGAGTCCATATAGGCCTCCGAGGGAGCTTTGGCATGAAGGGTATTGGTTCCGTTCTGGAAACTGAGCAAAGGCATGTTTCCGGTAGCCATCGGAACGCAAACCAGACCGGAAGCCACCACTTTCTGATTGTTGAAGGTCGTATTGTAATTGACTTTGTAAACGAAAAAGCCATACTTTACGTTTTTGCTCAAATCGGCAGCATCTGAGTACACTTTCCCGATTTGTTCGAATGTTTTCTTCACCACCACTTCCGGGTAAGTCATCAACAACGTTTTGCTGACCAGGTATTTGTTTTTATTTTCCGGCTCATCGTCGCCGTTGAACAGATCACAGGAACTGACTATGATCAGTAAGGATAAAATAACAAGACCTGAAAAAAGAAATCTGCGTTTCATGGCTGTAACAAAATTGAGTTTATTGTTCAAAATTAGCTGATTTGGTTCGGATAATGATTAAACCAAACAGAATTCTTCTTTAATATTTCCGATTGGTTAAACAATCAATCAGTTAAACTGTTCTTTAAGCGTGTGACAAATTTTGAGCCAGAGGTCATTGATCTGAACTAAAAATTCAAAATATCCTAAGGTTTTATTAATTTTACAGAAAATTAAAAACAACGGTTATGTTAAAGGAAAAAGTATTAAAAGCTATTAATCAGCAGATTAATAATGAATATTTTTCTGCCTATCTTTATTTATCCATGTCTGCATGGTTTCAGGGCAAAGGACTGCCGGGTTTTGCCAACTGGATGTTTATCCAGTATCAGGAAGAACTTACCCATGGCAACAAGTTTTTTAAATATGTACATGAAAGGGGAAGCCAGGTGGTATTGCAACCTATCGCTCAGGTAGAAACCGAATTTTCAGATATTATTGAGGTTTTTGAAAAAACGTTGAAGCATGAGCAATTTGTTACCGAAAGCATCAATAAAATTCAGGACATTGCCATTGCTGAGAGCGACCATGCCACCCAGAGTTTTCTGAAGTGGTTTATTGACGAGCAGGTGGAGGAAGAGGCCAATGGACAGGAAATCCTCGATACCCTGAAATTGATAAACGGACAGGGAAATGGTATTTTTATGCTTGACCGTGAATTGCGTCAGCGCGTATTTGTTGATTCTACCGTCACGGCAGCTGTATAACCCTGAAGATTGGGTTTAAATCAAAAAAGGCTGCCGTTTCCGGCAGCCTTTTTTATTCAAGTATTACCATGGAAGAAGTAAAGGATTCTGCTTTGTTGAACAACAGGTTTTTGGTGGCCTGCAAGTCCTTATATGACGAGGGAAAATTCTCAGGAATTGTAAAGGCTGTTGAATTTGCGCGGGAAACACTTGGGGAAGAAACTTTCCCATCGGGTGAAAGCCTATTGAATCATTCTTTGGAGGTAGCCCTGATCGTGGCGGAAGAAATTGGCCTTGAAAGCGATTCCGTGGTAGCGGGGATTCTGCACAGTCTGCTCTATGAATCGACTGGCGGACAGGAAAAGCCCCTGAAAATCCCGGCTGATTTCGGGGAGCCTGTACTCAGAATTCTGGAGGGAATGTCCAAAATCAATACGTTGGGAACGGACACCGTAGAACTGCATCCGGAAAATTTCAGAATGCTGATGCTGGCTCTTGCCGGTGATGTCAGGGTAATCCTGATCAAAATTGCCGACCGTTTGCAAACGCTCCGCAATTTTGACCTCTATCCGGTAGACTCTATACGAAGGGTGGCTGTGGAAACCAACCACATTTATGCCCCGCTGGCCCACCGGCTTGGCTTGTACAAGCTTCATGCAGAAATGCAGGATCTCTGCCTGAAATATTTAAAACCTGAGGCCTACCGGGAAGTGATTGAAAAACTACGGGAAACGGAAAAGGAACGTTCTCTCTTTACGGCTGAATTTGTGAAGCCTATCGAAGAAGTGCTCAGAAGCAGGGGATTTCGTTTTGAAATGAAAGCCCGGACAAAATCGGTCTTTTCCATTTACAATAAAATGCAGAAGCAAAATGTAGACTTCGATGAGGTGTACGACCTTTTTGCCATCCGGGTAATCCTTGATTCAGAGCCTGCCAACGAAAAAGCGGATTGCTGGACGGTCTATTCTGTAGTTACAGATGAATATCAGGCTAATCCGGAACGGATGCGCGACTGGATCACCATCCCTAAATCGACAGGTTATGAGTCGCTCCATGCCACTGTGATGGGCCCACATAAAAAGTGGATCGAGGTTCAGATCAGAACCCGCCGGATGGATGAGCTGGCGGAAAAAGGGGTTGCCGCTCACTGGAAATACAAGGGGGGCAAAGAGAACAAGGAGCTCGACCGCTGGCTGACCAACATCAGGGATATCCTCGAAAACCCTGAAGTGAATGTGGTCGACTTTATCGATGAATTCAGAAAAGATGTTTACAGCGAAGAGATCTATGTCTTCACGCCCCGCGGAGACCTTAAAAAAATGCCGGTTGGCGCTACCATTCTCGATTTTGCCTATGATATCCATTCTGACCTGGGCGATAAATGTGTCGGAGGAAAAGTAAACAACCGGAAGGTTAACCTGAAACACAAACTTCGCAATGGTGATATGGTTTCCGTCGAGACCTCCAACAACCAGAAACCGAAAATTGACTGGCTTGATTTTGTGGTCACTGCTAAAGCCAGAAACCGCATCAAAGCCTCCCTGAATGAAGCAAGAAAGCGGGACGCTGCCCTCGGAAAGGAAGAACTTTACCGGAAATTCAAAAACTGGAAAATCGAACTGACCGAGGAGATCATGCGTAAATTGCTTAAATTCTACGGGTTTAAACTGGCCACTGATCTTTATTACCATATTGCCACCGGTAAAATTGATACCCTGAACATCAAAACATTGATCAGGGAAGAGGAAAAGCAGGCCGTTAAGGCCAGGCTGGAAGAAATCCTGCTGCCAGAATCCACAAAGGAACAGGTTTCAGAAAGTGGCGATGATTACATGATCATCGACAGCAACATCCGCAATGTGAATTACAAACTGGCCCCCTGCTGTAATCCTGTCTATGGAGACGAAATATTCGGATTTGTTACCATCCATGAAGGAATTAAAATCCACCGGGTCAGCTGTCCCAATGCTCCCCAGATGATTGAACGTTTTCCTTACCGGCTTATTAAAGCCAAATGGCGGCCTACTGCCACCAAAAGTTCCTTCCTGACCACCCTGTTTCTGACCGGCACCGACAGCATAGATATTGTTTCCGAAATATCACACGTCATCGCCAAAGACTTCGGGGTACAAATGCGGGCCATCAACATCGAATCAGACCGCGATGAATTTCGCGGTGTGTTGAAAATCTGGGTACACAATGTGGATCACCTGGAGTTCCTGATTCATAAACTGAGAAATTTGAAAGGGATAACTTCTGTGTCCAGGGGGGATAGCTGATCTTTTAACTGTATAAATATGAAGTATATATAATTCTGTGGAATGTCTGAGATGAAGAGTTTAACCCATTCCCTCCTCGAGGAAGCGGATTCCTTGATCCGGGCGAACCGGCTCGATGAAGCTGAGGTGATTTTACGGAACTTTCAGGATGAGACAAATCCTCAATATTGGTTCCTGCAGGGCTTGGTCAATCAGAAAAGGCAAGCCTGGGGAGCCGCCATCAACCACTACCACCGCTGCCTCGATCTGGATCCCGGCCATTCCGGGGCTTCTGCAGGAAAAGACATGTGTAACAGCATCCTGAATTTCTGGAACCCCAGCTTGTTTAACCCGTAACGGAAATTTCGGATTTCGGATGTACGATTTCGGATTTACCTTCGGACTCTCCTGCTCCACCATCCGAAATTAAAAATCCGAAATCCGAAATATTTAGTTTGGGCTAGAGAAAAAAAAATTTGGAAATCTCATTTCTAAATGATTATTTTGATGCCGTCAGGCATTTTTGCTTACTGTTTATTAACACATTAAATAAAACCGTTTGAATATGAAGAAAAGTCTTACATTACTTGCCGTAGTTCTGTTTACCATGTCTGCTTTTGGTCAGGAAGCTGTGAAACTGATCAATCGTGGTGATTCCCTGTTTAAAGAAAAAAAGTATGCTGAAGCACTTGAGATTTATGATAAGGTAATACCGACACTCGAACAGGATAAAGTGAAGGAGTCTTTGTATTATGCCGCTATGGCAGCGCTGAATACTGCGAAGAATGAAGTGGCGCTTGCTTATTTTGACAAAGCCATCAGTGCCAAAAATGCCGATGCCAGTCTGAAATTTGAACTTTCGGATTGTAACCAATACAAAGGATTGGTATATGTAAGGCTGAAAGATTTCGCGAATGCGATGGCTTCCTACGAAAAAGCGCTCGAACTGGCTCCCGCCAAACCTGGCCCCATATATTACAGTGCTGCTTCTGCCGCTTTCAACATGAATAACTTCGAGAAAGCTGTGGAATATTTTGGAAAATCTTACGATGCCGGTAATAAGCCCGAAGATGCTATCCTGAATAAGGCCATGGCTTACAAAAGACTTAATAACGATTCACTGTATGAAGTCACCCTGATAACGGGTTTTGAAAAATTTCCGGGAAATAAGAACATTTCCTCCAGGCTGGCTGCCATTTACTTTACCGATGGCAATAACTTCTACAAGAGCGGTGTGACGATTCTGAACGCAACCCTTAAAAAAGTTAATGAAAAGAAACTGAAAGTGGAAGATGCTGAATACAAGAGCGAAATAGCCAAAGTCAATGAAGCGTATTCCAAAGCTGTGGAAGTGTTGAAAAAGTCCCAGGAACTGGATCCCAGCAATGCCAATGTCCAGAAACTTATTGATGCCTGTAAACCAGTGAAATAATCCAATAAGGTTAGAATATTTAAAGAGACCGGGTTACCCGGTCTTTTTTTTGCCTTTAACTTCGGATTAACAAATAAAATACTTTTTCGTCCTATTTTTGCGGGATGAAAGTATCCGCAGGGCTATTGTCCATAATTGGTTTTATGCTGTGGCAATTGAGTGCCGTAGGTCAGCAGATAACAGGAAGTGTATTTACCATGGAAAACAACGAAAGGGTGAACCTTCCTGGTGTGAATATATATTGGGAAAACACCACGACCGGGACTTTTTCCGGTGCGAATGGTGAATTTTCCATTCCGCGCAACAGTCAATCTGCCACTTTGGTATTTAGTTTTGTCGGGTTCAAGAAAGCGGTAGTTCCGGTAAACGGCCAGGCGTCATTTGATGTGCAACTGGTGGCCGACCTGGAGCTGGAAGAGGTCAAGGTGGTCAGAAAAGATCCTGGCCGGAGAACTTCCCTTCATGACCCTATCCTTACCGAAAGTATCAACGGCGCGGAATTACTGAAAGCAGCCTGTTGCAACCTGGCGGAAAGTTTTGAAACCAACCCCTCTGTGGATGTCAGCTACAACGATGCTGTCTCAGGTGCCAAACAGATCCGCTTACTTGGACTGGAAGGCATTTATTCCCAGTTGCAGACCGATAACATCAGCAATTTCAGGGGATTGGCCACCAATTTTGGTCTCACCTATATCCCCGGTCCCTGGATGGAATCCATCCAGGTCTCTAAAGGCGCTGCCTCGGTGATCAACGGCTATGAATCGATTACCGGACAGATTAACGTGGCTTTCAAAAAGCCTGACAGCAAAGAAAAACTGCACCTTAACCTGTATGCCGATGCCGATGGGAAGCTGGAATTCAATGGAAATACCAACCTGCGTCTGATCAAAGACAAGCTGACAACCGGTGTTTTTATACACGCCGAGCAACTGTCGGATGAGGTGGACCATAACCACGATGGTTTTCTGGATATGCCCATGAACAACCAGATCCATTTGCTGAATTTGTGGAAATTCAACAACCAAAAGGGCTTAATGCTGCACGGTGGACTCCGGTATCTGGGAGATGACCGGACTGGTGGCCAACCTGAATCCCATAGGGGGTCTGATATGGGCCAACGATACCGCATTTCCCTGAACAACAAGATGTTTGAAGCTATTTTTAAAGCGGGTTTTGTTTGGGCCGACGGTCATACCGCCCTGGCTTTGCTCTCCAATTACACCGCGCATGACCAGTCTTCTCTCTATGGCTTGAGAAGTTACTCCGGATATGAAAACAGGTTGTACACCAATCTGATCCTTACCCGTGACCTGGACGCAGAAGCCAAACATGTGCTCAACGGAGGTTTCAGCTATTTTTATGACCGTTTTGACGAAACACTGAATGCCCTTGAGGATACCAGAGCCGAATCGGTGCCCGGGATCTTCATGGAGTATACCTTTAAACCGGATGAGCGGCTGACCCTCTTGGCGGGGCTGCGCGCCGACCACCACAACCGTTTCGGATCTTTTGTAACGCCCCGGATTCATTTCCGCTACCAGCCCGCTGAATGGCTCACTTTCCGGTTAAGCGCCGGCAAGGGGTACAGAACAGCCAATGTCCTGACAGAAAACCAGCACCTGCTGGCCAACTACCGTACCCTCGCCTTCGATGAAACGATGCAGGAGGAGGCCTGGAACTACGGGCTGAGCATCGTGCAGCACCATCGTCTTTTTGAGAAAGACCTGCACTTCACACTTGAATATTTCCGGACAGACTTTCTTCAGCAACTGGTGGTCAACAAAGAAGCTGATCCCCTCCGGATTTACCTGCAACCCCTTCAGGGAGAGTCGTTTGCCAATACTTTTCAGGCTGAACTCCGCTATCCGCTGGTGAAAAACCTGGATCTTACCCTGGCATACCGCATAAACGATGTTCAGCAGACCATCAACGGTCAGTTGAAGGACAAACCATATTCGGGGAGGTACAAAGGGTTGGCAACAGTTAATTACACCACCAATATGAAGCGCTGGATGTTTGACTATACCCTCCAACTCAATGGAGGAGGTCGCCTGCCTGTCGTTCCCGGCACCGCCATGCCGGCTGAATTCCCCTCCTACACTTTGATGAACTTACAGGTGACCCGGTTTTTCAGGCATTGGAACATCTATGCCGGTTCAGAAAACCTGACCGGGTTCATGCAGGATAATCCAGTACTGGGCGCTTCCCAACCGTTCAGTCCCGGGTTTGATGCCACCAATGTCTGGGGGCCTGTCATGGGACGCCGTATATATGCCGGATTAAGATTTACCTTAAATTAGGAATGATATGAAACAACTGATTTATGTTTTTATTCTCATGTTGACCGTCTCTTTTGTCGCTCAGGCAGAAAAAAACGGTTCCAAAACCAAAACCGCCTGTTTTAAAAGTTCCATGCACTGCGCCAGTTGCGAAAAAACGGTTTTCGAATTACTGCAGTTCGAAAAGGGAGTGAAGGAAGTAAAAACCGACCTGCCCAGCAATACCATAAAGGTGGTGTTCGACGAACGTAAAAACAGCCAGGAGGCGATCGCCAAAATCATTGAAAAGAAAGGGTACAAAGCTGAGGTTATTGCAGAGGAAGAGTATAAGAAGATGGTGAAATAGCTTAGTTCAGTAAATTGTTGACCAAAGATTACTATTTTAGCAGGTCAACAAAAATTCTGACTGATATGAAACTATTCACTTCTTTTAGCCTGGTCAGTCTGATCCTGCTTTTCAATTCCTGCACCAACGAACCTGGCCCCTGGGAAGACCTTTTCAATGGCCAGAATCTGAACAACTGGACAACCGTCCGTCAGGGTGATGGTTTCCGGGTAGAGGAGGGTA
The DNA here is from genome assembly GCA_027451165.1 of Prolixibacteraceae bacterium. Taxonomy (GTDB): domain Bacteria; phylum Bacteroidota; class Bacteroidia; order Bacteroidales; family Prolixibacteraceae; genus UBA1413. The sequence goes on from DAIDJX010000075.1 coordinate 10,407, forward strand.
GCCTTGTTTGTTCCGGAAATTCAGGATTTATCTTTTCAGAGCTGGCCGGGAAAACCGCCAATTTTGAACTGACGGCTGAGATTAAAACCACTCCGGGTTCTATGGCTGCCTTGCTGTTTCATACTTCAGAAAAGCATAGCGAAGGGGCACCTGTGGGATATCAGGTTGTCCTGGGCAATACACCTTCAAAGGCGACAGAAAAAATGGCGGCCGTAAAAACCGGGAGCCTGCTGGGCATCCGCCACAACTATTATCCAATGGTCAACAATGGAGAATGGTTCACGCTGATGGTACGTGTCGTCGAAAACCATGTGGAAACCATGATCAATGGGGTAAAAGTCACAGATTATATTCAACCGGAAAACCCCTGGCGAAGTCCTGCCAATGGGAAAAGAATGCTGTCAGTTGGTGGTTTCGGCCTGGAAACCTATTCTGGGGAGACCATGGTAAAGTCACTCAGGGTAAGATCTTTACCTGCTGATAAAACCATGAAACTGACCACCGAAGCGGATTGGGATGCGAAAGTGACGCAAATGGCGGAGCAGTTTTTCCCGCTGATCGATTTTCACGTCCACCTCAAAGGTGGGTTAACGATTGATCAGGCGATTGAAAATTCACAAAAACTGGGCATCAACTACGGAATTGCACCCAACTGCGGGTTGAAATTTCCCGTTACCGACGATGCTTCCCTTGCAGCTTATATGGATACCGTTCGTGGAAAACCGATTTTCAGGGGTATGCAGGCTGAAGGCAGGGAGTGGATCACTTTGTTTTCGCCGGATGCAGTGGCCAAATTTGATTATGTGTTCACCGATGCGCTCACTTTCACGGACTATAAGGGCAGAAGGACACGGATGTGGATGCCCCAGGAGGTTTGGGTGGATGAAAAACAACAGTTTATGGATCAGCTGGTAGGTAAAATTGAATCCATACTATCGCAGGAACCGGTAAACATTTATGTTAACCCAACGCTCCTGCCTGCTTCGTTGATGCCGGAATATGACCAACTCTGGACGCCTGAACGGGTAGCCCGGGTGATCAAGGTTCTGAAAGACAACAACATTGTACTGGAGATTAATGCCCGTTATAAAGTGCCTCACGTGCAGATCATCAAAGAGGCCAAAAAAGCCGGACTGACGTTCAGTTTTGGCACCAACAACGCGGCAGCTGACCTGGGCAGACTGGAATACTGCCTTCAGATGATAGAAGAGTGCAACCTGGTTCCGGAGGATATGTTCCTTCCACCGCTCCAGGAGGATAAACCGGTGCTGGTGAAGGGGTTGCCAGCGAAAATTACAGGGTAGTTTTTAGGAGGAGATCTTTACTTTTTGCTCCAGAATATGCCTCACATCCGGGAAACGGGGTACCTGGGGTTCCCGGTCATCCGGATGGTGGACAGGCCAGTAAGTGTTGATGTAAAATGTATTCGGATCACCTTTTTGGGCATCGGCTCTTGTCCCGATTTCATTGTACATTTCAATGATCCTCCAGAAAGGTGAATTTACAGGCGACATGACCTGTACCAGCTTCCGCTCTTCCGGCCGCAGCCTTTTCCACAGGGCAGCCTGAGAACAAAGGATCTGCCTGAATTTTGCTTCCAGCGCTCTTTTTACTACCGGATTCTGCTCCGTTTCCGCAGCTGTCATCAATTGGATGAGAAAAGCTGCCTGACTGGTGATGGTGACTTTTATGGTTTCCATCAGAAAAGCTTCCGTCTGGTTGATGTGATCGGCCATGTACTGATCCATGCGGGAGTCATTTTCTGTCAGAGGAGATCCGGCTTTTGCTCTTTTCTGAAAAATTTCCCCGAAAGGTTTGGCTTCCTTTCGCATGATCCACTCATCGAGGAGAAGCAGCTGGTCAGGAGTCAGCCACAGGTAGTCCGTGCCATTCCGGGCTACCAGGTCTTTGGCTACCTGTACGATGTAAGCTTCCAGTCCACCGGCCTGTGCCACCTGGTCTGACGTGGCGGAATTCAGTATGTTCAGGCCTTCGCGGGTCTGAATGATCCTTCCCAGCAGGATTCTGATGCTGTACTTGGCCAAATCCTTGCTGTACGCATACATGTCGGTCTCATTACTCTTTCTGGCATGGGAAATATGCATCAGGTGGTCCAGCAGGATATCCATTCCCATCCAGGCATCGAACTGCAATGATTCATAAATTTCATTGAAGCCCGAAGCATCGGTTTTCAGTTGATAATGCTCCCCTTCTTTTACGAGTTCTCCC
>DAIDJX010000076.1 GCA_027451165.1 Prolixibacteraceae bacterium
TCAGAATGCGTCGAATTCGGTAAAGTAAACAAAGCTGCACCCTATCCCCCACAAATGAAAGGCGAAGATGGAGCTGATGAAATAGCCAGACATCTATTGGATACCGGGGTTCCTCCCCAGCAAATTTTGACGGAGGGATTAATGCCCGGAATGGAAAGGGTAGGCGTCAAATTCAGGGAGAACAAGGTCTTTGTTCCTCAGGTGCTGATGTCGGCCAAAGCGATGAATACGGCTATGGTGCATCTGAAGCCATTTTTCCTGACCGGCGAGGCCAAACAAAAGGGAACAGTGATCATCGGTACTGTGGAAGGCGATTTGCATGACATCGGTAAAAACCTGGTTGCCATGATGGTGGAAGGAAACGGATATAAAGTGATTGACCTGGGCGTGGATGTAAAACCCGAACAGTTTGTTAATTCACTAAAAGAAAATCCCGGCGCTTTTGTTGGTCTTTCCGCCCTTTTAACCACCACCATGCCAGGTATGGAGAAAATCACCAAAGCTGTCAAGGAAGCGGTGCCCGGCTCAAAAGTAGCGGTGGGCGGTGCCCCCGTCACCCAGGAGTTCTGCAATAAAATCGGCGCCGACATCTATTCCCGCGATCCACAGGGCTTTGTGGAGTACCTTAACGCCTTGGTGTGAAAGGTTTTGAACTGATAAAAGCAACCATGCAGCTCAGGGAGACTGAGCGTGCACCCTGGGTACCTTTTGTGGGGATACACGGGGCTTACCTCATTGGGACAGATGCTACAAATTATCTGACTTCTGCTGATCAAATGGTGGAAGGGATCAGCAAAGCCGTCGAAATGTATCATCCGGATGGCATCCCTGTCGTCTTTGACCTGCAACTGGAGGCTGAAATTTTAGGCTGTAAGCTGAGATGGTCACCCGGAAGCCCGCCGGCTGTAGTTTCCCACCCGCTGGCAGAAGGCTTTCCTTTATCACAACTGACCATGCCCGGTGTCACCGATGGCAGGATACCCCTTGTGCTGGAAACCACTTCCGTTCTGCGTGGCCGTTTTCCGGAACTGGCCCTCTACGGACTGATCACCGGCCCCTTTACCCTGGCACTGCATTTGCTCGGAACCGACATCTTCCTGAAATTATACGAGTCCCCGGCAGAAGTGGAACAACTGATGGAATTCTGTACCAACGTGGGGATTACCATGTCTGAATACCTGATGGATGCCGGATGTGACGTGATTGCCGTTGTGGATCCAATGACCAGCCAGATTGATCCCGACACTTTTCAGCAGTTTGTCACTCCCTATGCCACCCGGATCTTTAACTTTATCAGGCAGAAGCAGAAACTGAGTTCCTTCTTTGTATGCGGTCATGCCCAGCAAAACATAGAAGTAATGTGCAACTGCCGTCCCGATAATATTTCGATCGACGAAAATATTCCACTGGATTACGTGAAGGGAATTGCCCTCCCCAAGGGGATCAGTTTTGGCGGAAACATGCGGCTGACGGTGGTTCTGCTGATGGGCTCGGAAGATGATGCCAGACAGGAGGCGCTCACCTGTCTCGACAGCGGCGGAACCAAAGGCTTTATCCTTGCTCCCGGATGTGACCTCCCTATGGAAACACCTCCGGCAAACCTGAAGGCTGTTGCCGGTCTGGCGCTGGATCCATACCAGCAGCAGGTTGTCCGGGCGCTGGAAACCACTGAGTCGAGGGTGGAAATCCTTAACATGAACGATTATGGCCAGGCCGACAAAGTCATTGTTGATATCATTACCCTCGATTCAGAATCCTGCGCCCCGTGCCAGTACATGGTGGAAGCAGTGAAAAGGGTAACCCCCCATTTTGAAGGGGTGGTCGAATGGCGGGAACATGCCATCAAAAAAATGGAAGCGGTGACCTTTATGTCTTCGCTGATGGTGAAGAACATCCCCACCATCTGTATCGACGGTAAAATTGCCTTTGTGTCCAAAATACCACCTCAGCATCTCCTCATTCAAGCCATTCAGCAACGAATCAACGAAAAATTAAAGCTGAAGATCAAATCCAAAAAGAGCGAAATCCTGATTCTCGGGAAAAATCAGGAGATGTGCGCCGGCCTGTTGGAAAAGGTTGGCCAGGCCATTACAGAACTGGGCAAGGAAATGCAGGTCAGTGTGATCACCGACACGGAACAAATGGCATCTTTTGGTGTAATTAACGGGCCTGCCATCGTAACAGTCAACTATAAACTGAAGTCCGAGAACAGTGAACCTTCACTGGAAGTGATCAAGGAGTGGATCAAGGAACTGTAACGATCTTGAATCTTGAATGCCTTTGGAAAATCAACCAATGACGCGCGTGGCGCAAATGACCAATGACTAATAACCAATGACGCGCGTAGCGCATATGACCAATGACCAAAATAACAGAACTTTCAAAAACCAGGGAACTGGTATCTGACGGCGCGTGGGGAACCTTTCTCCAACAAAAGGGATTACAACCAGGGGAATGTCCCGAACTGTGGAACCTGACCCACCGGCAGGAGGTGATGGATATTGCCCGTAGTTACATTGACGCCGGTTCGGATATGATTGAAACCAACAGTTTTGGGGGAAGCCGGTATAAACTGGAGAAATTTGGTCTGGCCGATCAGGGATATAGGTTGAACAAGGCCGCGGCAGAGATCAGCCGGGAAGCAGCCGGAACAGAAAAACTGGTGCTGGGGTCGATTGGGCCGACGGGTAAAATGCTGTTGCTGGAGGAGGTAACTCCGGAAGAATTATATGACGCCTTCCGGGAACAGGCCATGGCATTGGAGGCCGGAGGTGCTGACGCCATTGTCATAGAAACCATGACCGATTTGGATGAAGCCGTTCTGGCAGTAAAAGCTGCCCGGGAAAACACCAGTCTGGAGATCATCTGTACCATGACCTTCGATCGGTTGGTCACCGGCGAATACCGCACCATGATGGGCATTTCCCCGGCAGAAATGATCCAGCCCCTTAAAGAGGCCGGAGCAACCATCCTTGGCGCCAACTGTGGAAATGGTATGTCGGGAATGGTAGACATCGTAGCGGAAATCCGAAGGGCAGATCCGGATGTTCCGGTGCTGGTCCATGCCAATGCCGGGATGCCGGTTTACAAAGATGGTCATACTCATTTTCCTGAGTCTCCTGAAGAAACTGCCTCCTTCGTTAAAGCATTGTCAGCTGCGGGTGCCAATATCATCGGCGGGTGCTGCGGAACCACCCCGGAGCATATCCGGAGGATCCGGGAAGCCATGCAGGATAATTAACAGAGGCAACTTTGTTTCCCCAAAATCTGTTTTTTATGCCGGTATTTTTAACTTTATCGGGATTATTCAGTCGAAAGGTTACCAAAAAATATTAAAACTATGAAAAACGTTTCCCGTCGTCGCTTTCTGGCACAATCATCAGCGCTCGCTTCTGTTGCCTTCATTCCAAACCTGTGGAACTATAATGAGGATTTTCCTTCCGGTCCCCGCAAAATAGGTCCAAATGAAAAAGTAAATCTGGCTTTATGCGGAATTGGTTTCCAGGGTGGAGATATTTCCAAACGCTTTTTCCAGTCGGGTTTGTGCAATGTCGTCGCGCTTTGCGATGTCGACATGGGAGCGCCCCACACCCAGGAGCTGATCAAGATGTTCCCGGATGTTCCCCGCTTCCAGGATTTCCGGCAGATGTTCGATAAAATGGGCAATAAGATTGACGCTGTCACAGCAGGTGTTCCCGATTTCAGCCACTTTCCGATCGCCATGCTGGCCATGTCGCTCGGTAAACATGTCTATTCGGAAAAACCGATGGCACATACCTTCCATGAAGTTGAACTGATGATGAAAGCCGAAAAGAAATACGGCGTTGTCACACAGATGGGCAACCAGGGACATTCAGAGGCCAACTATTTCCAGTTTAAGGCGTGGAAAGAAGCCGGTATCATTAAGGATGTCACCGCCGTCACGGCTCATATGAACAGCGCCCGCCGCTGGCACAATTTCCCGGCCTCTTACCAGAAAGGATTTCCGCCGAAGGAGCCGGTTCCGGCTACAATGGACTGGGATACCTGGCTGGGCACCGAACAGCAGCACGATTACTGTAAGGATTTCGTGAACGGTCAGTGGCGCTGCTGGTATGACTTCGGCATGGGCGCCCTGGGCGACTGGGGAGCGCACATCATCGATACCATCCACGAGTTCCTCGACCTGGGTTTGCCTTATGAGATCAACATGAAACGTGCCGATCAGCACAATCCTTTCTTCTATCCCTTGTCGTCCACCATCGAATTCAAATTCCCGGAACGGGCAGACATGCCTCCTCTGGTCATCACCTGGTACGACGGAATCAACAACATTCCTCCGGTGCCTGCCGGTTATGGCAATGTGGCGCTTGATCCCAACATTCCCCCACCGTCAAACGGAGCCATCCAGCCTTCCAAACTGAATCCCGGGAAAATCATCTATAGCAAAGAGCTGACTTTCAAGGGCGGTTCTCATGGCAGCACCCTGTCTATCATTCCGGAGGAAAAAGCAAAGGAAATGGCCCCGAAACTTCCGGAGGTACCCAAAAGCCCATCGAACCATTATGCCAACTTCCTGCTTTCCTGCCGCGGGGATGAAAAACCACGCTCCCCCTTCAGTATTGCCGGCCCGTTGAGCCAGGTCTTCTGCCTTGGTGTCATCGCCCAGCAACTGAATGCCGAACTGAAATTCGACCGGAAGAAAAAAGAGATCACCAACAACAAAACAGCCAACCAGTTGCTGGTGGGCGCCAAACCACGGAAAGAGTGGGAACAGTTCTATAAACTTTAGATTTAACAAAGTTAAAACTCGAAATACTTTATATTTAGCAAAGTAAAAAACCTAATAACTCTTTATTTAGCAAAGTAAAAATAAAAAATCATTTATATTTGCATAGTAAAGTATATATAAATGAAAGATATTCAGTTTGTTCAGGCTTTACAACAACAAAAAGAAGATGTTGCCAGTTTAAAGTCTGATTCATGGTGCAACCGGAGAGAAGAAAATCTGTTGCAAGCAGGATCCCAATTGGCTCAAATTGTAATCGGCGTACGAAGGAGCGGTAAATCAACATTATGTCATAAGTTCCTGAAACAAAACAAGATACATTATGGCTATATCAATTTCGATGATGAAAGGTTGGGACTGACAGAGGCAGGAAAGCTGGAGATTTTGCTTGAATCGGCTTATTATGTCTATGGAAATTTTGAATACCTGTTTCTGGATGAACCTCAGAATGTTGAAGGGTGGCATCTTTTTGTGAACCGTTTACTCCGTCAGGGAATTCATATTTTTTTAACCGGTTCCAATTCAAAACTTCTGAGTGGGGAACTGGCTACCCATCTGACCGGAAGGTATAATCAGGTTGAATTGTTTCCTCTTTCATTTATTGAGTTTCTTAACTTAAAAGGGATCAAATCCGATGCCATACTGGTAAAAGACCGGGCTTTCAGATTATTAGCCTTTGACGAGTATCTTGAAAGAGGAGGACTTCCGGAAGTCTTGAATCTTCCATCCTGGAAAAACTACATTTCCATATTGTTTCAATCAATCATTTCCAGAGATATCATTGCGCGGTTTAAAATCAAGAACAAACAGGGTTTAAAAGACACAGGGCTTTATGCTGTAAGCAATTTTGGCAGGGAAATTAATTTCAGGAATTTATCGCGGCAATTTAGCAACGTAAGTGAAGTAACACTGAAAAACTATATTACCTATCTCGAGCAGGCTTATCTGCTTATTGGTTTGAATAAATTTTCATTTAAAAGCAGGGAACGTATCCGCAACAGAAAATTATACCTTGTAGATACATCATTTTCTACTGCCCTGAATTCAGTCACCGGTGAAAACCTGGGCTGGAAATTGGAGAATCTTGTATTTCTGGAGTTGCTCAGAAGAAGATATGAAACACAATATGAGATTCACTATTTTAAATCGTACTATGAAGTCGATTTCGTGATTAGTTCAGGTTTCAGGGTAATCGAACTCATTCAGGTGTGTGTTGATCTTTCCTCAAAAAGAACTTTCAACCGTGAAATCAATGCATTGGTCAACGCTTCAGGAGAACTGAAGTGTACAAAACTTACCCTGATATCCATGGAAGAATCAGAGACCATCGAATGGAAAAATTGCGTAATTAATAAGGTTTCGCTATTTGATTGGTTATCTGTGTATTAAAATCAAAAACATTTCAGACTATGAAAAGACGTGGTTTCATCCAAACTGTGGCAGGCAGTGTGGCGGCTGCTTCCCTGCCGCTGGCTTTTCCGGAAAGCAGATATAGCATGGAAAATCTTACATCCAGATATTCCAAACTGGATGACATCCTGAAGCAGCCCGTACTGAAAAAAGAGCTGTTCAAAACACCGGTGCACATCGAAACCCTCGAATTGCTTCACCACAACAACCGTTATTTGTGCCGGATCCGGTCCAGAGATGGTGCTGAAGGGATTTCCGTAGCCCACAACGATATGAATTTGCTGGTTCCCCTGTTCCTCCGGAAATTGCAACCCTTTTTCATTGGCCAGGATGCCCGGGAACTGGATCTGATTATGGATAAAGTGTACAACTACCAGTTCAATTTCCGGTACAACGGGATTTCCCTCGGAATTCCCCTGGCCACCATAGAATTCGCCATCCTCGACATGTTGGGGAAAATTGCTGGCCTTCCTATGGGGCAACTGATCGGCGACCTGCATAACCGGGAAGTGGGCGTGTATTGTGCCACCGAATTCCGGGAAAAGCCTCTGGAAGAACACCAGGCACTGATCAGGGAAGCTGTGGCGGAATATGATGTTCAGGCCATTAAGATGAAAATCGGGTACATGTTCGCCGGAAGCAAAAACATCCACGATCCGGGCCTTCCGGGGAAATCAGAAAAAATGATCCCCTGGCTTCGGAAGGAATTTGGCGACGGCTGGACCCTCTATGCTGATTCGAACGGTTATTACGATGTCGAAGGGGCGGTCAAGGTCGGTAAACTGCTGGAAGAATATGGCTACGCCTATTTTGAGGAACCGGTAATGTACGACCATTTTGAAGAAATCAAAGCAGTGGCCTAACGGCTGAATTTACCCATCGCCAACGGCGAACAGGACCAGAGCTTCACCAACTTCCGCTGGCTAATTGCCAACAATGGTTTGGAGATCGTTCAGCCCGACAATTACTATTTTGGCGGATTCATCCGCTCCATGAAGGTCGCCCGCATGGCCCATGCCTTCGGGAAACAGTGTACCCCCCACATGTCGGGCGGCGGACTGGGGTACCTCTACAACATTCATTTTGTATCGGTACTGCCCAATGCAGGGGAACATCATGAATTCAAGGGACTGCAGACGCATGTTCCATTCGAATGTGCCACCTCCCCGCTGAAGGTGGTCAACGGGAAGATCAAAGTCCCCGCTGATCCAGGACTGGGGATTGTCATCGACCCGGAATTCATCCGGAAACATGAGGTGGTAAAAGCATAATAATGGAGATTGTATTTTATTTCTATCATTTGTTCCGTTTTTAACCATTCATAAACTAATGTCCATGAAAATACTGATTACCTCAGCTGTTCTGATTCTGGTGCTGGCCTGCACGCCTGCCGGCAACAAGAAACAAACCCCGGTTTCGACAGAACCACCAGCTTACCAACTGGAACTGCTCTGGCAGTCCGACACCCTGCTGCGCACCCCGGAATCGGTACTGATGGATCCGGCCGGAGAGGTGCTTTATGTTTCCAACGTCAACCTCCATCCCTGGGAGAAAGACGGGAATGGCTTTATCTCCAAACTCGACAAATCAGGCAATATCCTGACCCTGAAATGGATAGAAGGACTGAACGCCCCCAAGGGGATGGGCATCACCGGGAAATCTCTCTTTATTGCCGATATTGACCAGATCGTGGAAGCTGACCTCGAAACCGGGAAGATCGTCCGCACCTATCCTGTTGAAGGAAATCCACAGTTGAACGATGTGACGGTTGGAAATGACGGAACGGTCTATTTTTCAGGTTCGGGGTCCAACACCATTTACCGGTTGAAGGAAGGAAAACCGGAAGCCCTGTTCACGGGCAATGAAGGGGAGCGGTTCAACGGCCTGCTATGGGAAAAAGACCGGATGTTGCTGATTACCAGCACCAGCTCTCTTTTTAAAGCAATCAACCTTGAAACCAAAGAGGTAAAAATCCTGGCAGAAAATATAGGTCAGGGTGACGCCATCGTACCTGTGGGAAACGGAGGGTATATTACCACCAGTTGGATAGGCGCAGTCTTTTTTGTTCCGGCGGAAGGAGCTGCCGTGAAGCTGCTCGATACGGAAGCGATCGGTGAAAATGCGGCTGATGCCTGTTTTGATACCACCGGCCAGATCCTTTACCTTCCGACTTTCTTTAAAAACCAGGTGAAAGCTTACCGGCTGGTGAGGTAACGCAGGAAATTTCCCCATAAGGCGCTGGCTGAGGCTCCCGAAGCCAGCGATAGTTCCCTTAAGATAGAACTCATATGAAAAAAATCCCCGCTGGCTGAGGTCCTCGAAGCCAGCAAATATGTATATTTATGCCCCAGCTGCCTGAGGCCCTCGAAGGCAGCACAAAATGTTAACCAATGAAAGGATACATGTACATATTGCTTTGTTCCGACGGGAGCTATTACACCGGCAGCACCCAGGATCTGGAATTACGTCTGGCTCAGCATCAGAACGGAGAAGGGGCCAACCATACCCGGAAACGATTGCCTGTGCAATTGATTTATTTCGAGGAATTTCCAAGGATAGATGAGGCTTATTACCGGGAAAAACAGGTACAGGGATGGAGCCGGAAAAAGAAAGAGGCATTGATCAATGGGCAGCCAGATTTGCTGCCTGTGCTGGCTATGGCGTACCGGGATCTGCCTTCGAGGGCCTCAGGCAGCATGGCATGTCCGCTGGCTGAGGCTCCCGAAGCCAGCATTGATTTTGCCGGATAAATTCCTACATTTGAAAAAATATTTAGTAGAATGATGAAGTATTATATTGCAATCGTAATTTTGATTATCAGCTATACCCCAGGGGTCTTTGCCCAGGAATCTCATCCCCCGGTATGCCCCCTTTACCCCGACTGGAAACTCAACCCGGAATTCAGCGATGAATTCAACGGGAAAAGTCTGGACGCAGAAAAATGGTGGGATTTTAACCCGACCATGCACGGGAGAAAGCCGGCTTACTTTTCCCGGGATAATGTGGTGGTCAATAAAGGCAATCTGGAGTTGTGGGCCAGAGCGCTGAAACCGGAAGAGGTGTCGGTAGAGAACCGGGTTAGGGGATATGACAAATTCACGACATCGATCATCAAAAGCAAGAAACGGGTCAAATACGGCTATTTTGAAGCCCGTTGCAAAGGGATGAAAGCCGGACCCAGCAACGCTTTCTGGCTGTATGACCCTCTGGATGCCCCGGAGAAATACAAAGAAGGCAGCTTTTCCGAAGAGATTGATATTTTCGAATTCTTCGGGAAACCCACGAAAAAGCAGGAAGAAAGAAAATACTACATGACGCTCCACCGTCAAAAGACCCCGTATGTGGAAACGCTTGTCAGATCAGCTTTTCCGTTGGAAAACAAGAGTTCTTCCGTCACTGTGCCCTGGAATTTCTATGATGACTTTCATATCTATGGATTTCTATGGACGCCGGAGATATTGACCTGGTACATCGACGGGAAAGAAGTGTTTACCCGGAAAAATGACTATTTTCACACCGCACTGAATGTGATGCTCGATACGGAAATCATGGAAGGCTGGGCCGGCTTGCCCGATCCTGCCGACCTTCCTGCCGCATTTTATGTAGATTACTGCCGGGTATGGCAGAAAATGGACTAAAACTTTTAAGAACATGGATTCATCCCGCCGCAAATTTATCAAAGGGACCCTGAGTGCCGGCGCGCTGCTGGCCGGTTCCGACCTGCTCGCCTCCTGTGCTGTGTTCAGGGATACTGCTCATGCTTATGATGCCAAAGGTCTGCCGCTATCCGAACTGGGCAAAACCGGGGTAAAAGTTCCCAAAATTGCCATGGGACTGGGTTCCCGTTTTTGTACGGTCAAAGATCCCGAAACTGCCTGCAACATCCTGAATTTCGGGCTCGACAACGGCCTTTATTACTGGGATACCGCCGCCAGTTACGAAAACAAGGAACTGGGGATCATCAGCGAGGTGAGGTTGGGTGAAGTGGTGAAAACCCGCAGGAAGGAGATTTTCCTTTCCACCAAGGTAAACAGCCGGAACCCCGACGAGGCCATGCGCCAGATTGAAACCAGCCTGAAACGTTTGCAAACCGATCACCTCGACCTGCTGAATATTCATTCCGTCGATTCAGAAGCCGACATAGCCAAAATCAGCGAAAAGGGAAACCTGATCGACATTGTGCAGAAAATGAAGGAGCAGAAAGTGACCCGTTTTATCGGGTTCTCCTGTCATTCCAAAGCTGCCCTGGTTAAATTGATGGCAGAGAAAGGGATTTTCGACAATATGCTGGTGGCCATGAACCACTACAACGGAAATACCGAAAACCGCCAGGATACGGGATTTGCCGCCGCCAAAGAGCATGGTGTGGGCATCAGGATGATCAAGGTGATCCGGCCGCGGGAGACCGTAAAAGATCTGGATCCGCAAGACCTTATCCGCTTTGCGCTTACCCTGAAAGGCCCCGATGGTATCGTGCTGGGGATTGACAGTCTGGAGGTGATCCGTTCAAATGTCGACATATTAAAAAATTTCCGGCCTTTGGATGATGCCCGGATGAAAGAACTGGCTTACCGCCTGCAACCCTTCTATTTCAGCAGGGAACTGCCCTGGATGCAGCACGGCTACCAGGATGGTCATTGGGTCTGATCTGTTTCTGTGATCACCATTTGAGCCCGGGAAATGGAATAAGCAGAAAAATACCCGATGGCTCCGTTGGAGATGTTCCCTTTCACATTAGCGGGTGGCCCGCTGAACAGGGGATTAGAGCCATACAAATTGCTTTTCATCCCCAGAAGAAACCGGGCAAAATCAGCATGTAAAACCTGAACTTCAGCAGTGAGGGTATCTCCCTTTTGAAGTGCTTCATGCTCCTGATGCTGGCTTAACCAACCCAGGGTAGTCCCCCGGAGATATTTGCCATTGAAGAAGAAATCGTCAGTGATGTACCAATCGCTCAGAGAATTGGTCATCGAATTACCATTCCGGTACAACAGGAACCGGTAATAATCAGGGTCCGGGGAGTCTTGAAAATAACCTTTGACCTCCCACATCCCTTGTTCATCCCAATCGGGATAGAATTTTACAGATACGGAATCCAGTTTCGCCGGCGGCAATAAATCAGTCTCAGCTGAATATTCCGTGTATCCGCCGACCGCTTTGGAAAGTTTGATATTCAGCCGGTAACGCCGCCCCGGAATGCCAAACACTCCGGACATTGTCTGGTATTTTCCCGAACCTGTTTCCCGGAGGGGGTAAACAGCATATCCGTCGGTGATGGTAACCGTTGCGCTGGTGACCGGAGTAAACGGCTGACCGGAGAAATAACCCTCTGTAGTGGTCAGCCTCACGGTATGTTTTGTTTTTTCAGTCGAAATTGATCCGTCGACCACCAGCCGGATAAAGCCTTCTTCCGTTTCAATCTCCATTCGTTCCGTACAGGATTGCAACGTTAATGCAATAATAATCAAACAATTAAAAAAATGATACTTCAAAAAGATGAAGAGATACATTATTCTCCGGACCCCTAAATCCCCTAAAGGGGACTTAAAATCCGTTGATAATGTTCTGTTTATTACTTCAGAATTTATACCACCTTTAGGGGGCAGGGGGTCAAAATCAGTTATTATAACATTTTTTCCTTTCAATACTAATTTCCTGCTTTAAAAGTTAAAATTCCACGTAAGGGCCGGAATAACGGAAAAAAGGTAGGTCTTTTCCGCATACATCAGGTTGGGATTGGTTTCATCCCGCTCAAAATCGATCGACCAGGTATTGTGCCGGTCATAGAGGTTGTAGACGGAAAGGTTCCATTCGCCATGCCACTTCCGTCCGGGTTTGTTTTTCCCTTTCAGGGTCAGGGAAACATCCATACGGTGGTAGTCAGGCAGGCGATATTCATTCCTTCCGGAATAGACCGGGACGATGTCGTTCCCGTAGAGTGCTTTTCCGGTCGGGAAGGTAACAGGCAAACCGGTGGCATACACCCAGGTCAGGGAGGCAGAAAGGCGTTTGCCCAGTTCGTAATTGGCGACAACATTTACCGTATGGGGCTTATCAAAGGGGGCATTGTACCTTTTACCTTCGTTGATCTCCGGAAGAGTGCGGAAAGATCTGGAAAAAGTATAGCTGATCCAGCCGGTTAACCGGCCGTTCTCCTTGCGGATCATCGACTCCACCCCATAAGCCCGGCCTTTCCCGTAGCGGAGTTCTCCCTCCAGCTTTTCATTGAGCAACAGTTGGGCATTTTCCCTGAAATCGACCACACGGCCAATGTTTTTATGGTAAATTTCAAGGGAGACTTCCAGCTTATTGTCCAGGAAGTTACGGAAATA
>DAIDJX010000077.1 GCA_027451165.1 Prolixibacteraceae bacterium
GTATTACTGGATTGCAGAAAATACCACGAACTGACTTCAGGTCTTTTTGACATTACCCTCACCGGTTTTTCCGGAATACAGTTTGACATGGACGGTCACACCATTTTTTTCGATGGGAGGGAGCTTACATTAGATCTGGGGGGATACGCCAAAGGTTATGCCATGAAAAAAATCAGAAATTTTCTGAATTTATCAGGTGTTAATCAGGCATTTTTTAATTTTGGCAGCAGTTCTGTGATGACGCTGGGAAACCATCCCTCCGGGAAACCCTGGCTGGTGGGCATTGACAATCCTTTTCAGCCGGGGCAACAGTTGGGAACTGTGGAATTGAGCGGCAATTCAATGTCCACTTCGGGAAATTTGCCCAACCACAGGCTGCACGTGGTAGATCCGGCGACCGGTGAGTTGTTCCGTGGAAGAAAGGTTGTATCAGTAGTGGCCGGCAGCGATACTGAAGCAGAAGTTTTGTCAACTGCTCTTCTTCTGGCTGACCAGGAAAAGGCAGAACAGATTAAAAAGAATTTTCAGCATATATCCGTATATACTTTTGATTTACAGTGAATATGACATTTATCGAAAAAAAACTCATTGACCGGAGGAGTTTCCTGAAAGACATCGGCTACCTGGGGGGAGCAAGTCTTGCACTGGTCACCTTTCCATGGCTGAATGCCTGTACCGCAACAGCCCGAAAGGAAACCGCCGGAGAAAAAGCAAAACTGGCCATTATTGGCACCGGATCCAGGGGAACCTATCACATCGGAAACCTGTCAAAATTACCAAATGTGGAGATCATTGCCCTGTGCGACAATTTCGAACCGCACCTCAAGCAGGCGTCTGCCCTTGTTCCCGGAGCGAAATTATTTGCTGATTACAGGGAAGTTCTCGCACTACCTGAGGTGCAGGGTGTACTGATTGCCACCCCGCTTGACCAACATGCGCATATTACCATTGACGCATTGAAAGCTGGCAAACATACCTTTTGCGAAAAAGCCATGGCTTTGAAAATGGAAGATTGCCTGGCCATGTACAACACTTACCGGGAATCTGGAAAGGTGCTTTACATCGGGCAGCAGCGCCTTTTCGACCCGAAATACATCCGGGCAATGGAAATGATCCATTCCGGAGTAATTGGAGAAATTACTGACATCAGGTCTTACTGGTTCCGGAACAACGACTGGCGCCGGCCTTTGCCTGATCCTTCCCTCGAAAGGAAAATCAACTGGCGGTTATATAAGGAATATTCCGGCGGACTGATGACCGAACTGGCATCCCACCAGCTGCAAGTCGCCAACTGGGCCATGAAGATGATCCCGGAATCGGTGATGGGCATGGGAGATATTATTTTCTGGAAAGACGGACGTGAAGTTTTTGACTCCGTAAACCTGATTTACCGATACTCCAACGGCGTCAAGCTGACCTATGAATCCAATATTTCCAACAAATTTAACGGACTGGAGGTGCAAATTCTCGGTCATAAAGGAACACTGGAACCGGAAAAGGGAAAATATTACCTGGAGGATGCGCAACCGGCTCCGGGTATCATGCAACTGATCAACCAGATTGAGCATAACGTTTTTGACCGGATCGCCATTGCCGGCCCAAGCTGGGTCCCGGAAACCGCTTCACTGAATAAAGGCGAATATATCCTGCCCCAGAACAACGCCCATGACGGTTCATCATCGGTCGGTGTGGCGGGCGACGGATCCGAGCAACTGGTGGAAGCCTTCTGCAACTCAGTGATCACTGGAAAACCAGCCGAATGTCTGGTGGAAGAAGCCTATTACTCCTCTATCCTTTCATTGCTCGGCATTCAGGCTATGGAAGAAAAAACCTTGAAAATCTTCCCTGAAGAGTACAAAATTCCCTATTCCAAATTCGTGTAGACCTTATGAAAGAGATCGTACTTACTACTGAGAGACAAAAAAGAGAACTGTTCATTCTGCTCGGTTGTTTCATTGGAGCCATCGGACTCAATATCCTTGGAATCATTATGTATCATACGGCATGGAAGGAATTATACACCCAATGGTTTGCAGTGCTGCTCCTGACCTTTGTGATTTATTTCATCATTTTGTTTTTCAGACTTTTATACTTTGCCGTCCGCCCGCTTTTCCGAAAAGGAAGAACCAGGTAGACACCTGTTCATGAGGAAGCTGAACAGATACTTCATTGATCCATTCGGAAACGGATTTTGCCAAATTTGAAGCATTATTCTGATGGCGAGTGACTTTCAGATCATTAAGCCCCCCTGGGAGAATCCCGGTGTCAGGGCATATCTGGTAACAGCGCTCTCGGAAGACAATGAAAGGGTGACCTTCGATGGGCAGAGCTGCGAAGGATCGAAATTCAGGTCTCTCCTCGAACAGAAAATTCATCCGCTTCATCCCGTGTCCTGGATCAGACAGGTGCACGGCAATAACATAGTCCGGCTTCCGGTCGACGATCATCCCGAAGCCGATGGTTCCTTTACCACTCAAAAAGGGGTGGTTTGTGAAGTCATCACTGCTGACTGTCTCCCGATTGTTTTTTCAGACTTTGCCGGAACCCGCGTAGGGATTGTACATGCCGGAAGGAGAGGATTGTACCTGGAAATCATTGCCCGTATGGTTGCTGTTTTCGGTGTTCCGCCAGGTGAAATCATGGTCTGGATCGTACCGGGTATTTCCAGGGAGAACTATGTCATTTCGAAGGAAATCTGTGATCAGTTTCTGTCCCTTTCCTCCGAATACTCTTCAGTATTCCATCAGGTGAGGGAGACAGAATATGGTATGGACCTATACCAGACCGCAAAAATTCAACTTTCAGGTCTGGGAATTCCTCAAAAGAACATTTCCGGGGCAGAATGGGATACCTTCTCCGATGACCGTTTTCATTCTGCCAGGCGGAATCAGGAACAGGCCGGCAGAATGGCAACAGTGGTCTGGATGGAAAAAAGTTCCAGACTGTAAGTTATCAAACTCATTTGAATGGTCTGCTCACCTGGTCAAGACGTACCATATCCTCATCAGAAAGCCTGAATTGCATGGCGCAGGTGTTTTCCTTCACATGGTTTTCTTTAGTTGCCCCGGGGATGGCCATCACCGTCTCTCCATGAAAATGGATCAGCCAGTTAAGGGCGACCTGGGAGGGTGTCGCATTATATTTTCCGGAGAGTTCCTGCAGCAGCCGGATTACCGGAAGGCTTTTCTCCATTCCCCTTTTACTGAACAGCGGAGTGTATTTCCGCCAACCGGTGTTATTAAGTAATTCCGGATGATCGTGAAATTTCCCGGACAGCAGTCCCTGTGCCAGCGGAGAATAGGCAATGATGGTAATTCCCAGCTCTTTCGCCATTTTCATAACTCCGTTCGATTCGATACGCCGGTCGAGCAAACTGTACCTGACCTGATTGGAAGCCAGCGGTGTTCCCTTTTTATTCAGCACTTCCCATGCATTTTTCATTTTTCCGGCACTGAAATTACTGACCCCGACATTTTTAATCTGTTTCCTTTCAACCAGCTCAGCCATTGCCTTCATTTCCGCTTTTTCACTGGAAAATCCCCAGGGCTGATGCACCTGGTGAAGGCTGACGGGATAGGGATCCAGTGCGCTGATCCGTTCATGGATCGTCTTGGGGATATTGGAGGCCAACCGGAACATGGGCCACCACTTGGTAGCCACCACCACCTCTTCCGGCTTTTTGCCCAATGTCTGCAAAGCTTTTGACAAGGCCTTCTCAGATGCCCCGTTCCCATAGGCTTCAGCTGTATCAAACCAGTTGATCCCACCCTCCAGCGATAATCCGGTGATCTTTTCAATCAGCTGGTCATCCAGTGAAGGCCAGAATTTACCAGCCAGATTCTGTTGTTTGCTGAACTGCCAGCAACCCAGACCGATGGGAGTGAGCATCAGTCCGGTGCGGCCCAATTCCCTTAAATTTGTCATTTCTTTCAATATTTCTTTACATTTAAATTCAGCATCTTTTCCCTTAAATATAGCGTTAAAAATCGCCAAAATTTTTACTTAAAATGATATAACTCCTACCGAGTGAAAATGTTTATGCAAAGTCAAAGCAAGTCAATTTATCCGGTAATTTTATAAATTTGAAAGAGACAAGCTGGTCGCAAATTGCGACTACCGCATAATAAACGAACCGGGAATAGGGTACAAAATTGGAACAACTGATAATCAATAGTATATGAAACGAAGAATGTACACTTTTATTCTGTTAATCCTATGTTTGACTTTCGTGGCTGAAGCTCAGGAAAATGTTCCGCTGCAGGAAATCAAAACCAAAATGGAATTGCAAAAGGAAAACCTGGATCACCGGCTGGACATGCTGTCCAAACAAATTGATGATGTCCTCTGGTACCAGAAAGTGGGAGATGTTGCCTGGATAGACAAGTTGTACATTTACGGCCCGCCACCATGGAAAGAAAAAAATCCGACCTCCATGAGTGCCGGTAATCCCGTAAAATTCTGGACCTATGCCTTCTTCCCGAAAAACCTGGACACCAGCAAAAAGTATCCACTGATCATCCTTCCCCATGGAGGGGTACATGCCGATTTTACCACCTACCACACCCATATAGTCAGGGAACTGGTCGCCCAGGGTTATGTGGTGGCTGCCCCGGAATACAGGGGCAGTACCGGTTATGGAAAAGGGTTCTATGAAAAAATTGATTATGGCGGCAGGGAGAACGATGATATTCTTGCCACGCGGAATTATATGCTGGAGACATATCGTTTTCTGGATAAAGACCGGGTCGGTCTGATGGGCTGGAGCCACGGGGGAATGATTGCCCTGATGAACATTTTCGACCACCCCGATGATTACCAGGTATGCTTTGCCGGCGTTCCTGTAAGTGACCTGATCGCCCGGCTCGGATACCATCAGCAGGACTACAGCGATGAATTTTCCGCGGACTACCATCTGGGGCAAACCGTATACGACAATGTGGAAGAGTATAAAAAGAGGTCGCCTGCCTGGAACACTCAAAAATTCCGGAATACCCCCCTGTTGATCCACACCAATACCAACGATGATGACGTCAATGTACTGGAAGTGGAGCACCTCATCAAATCGCTGAAGGCTGACGGCAAAAAGTTCGAATATGAGATTTTTCAGGAAGTGCCCGGTGGTCATTCCTTCGACCGGATGGACACCCCTGAAGCCAAGAAAATCAGGGTGAAAATTTACAAATTTCTTGGAAAAACATTGAAACCTGCAAATCAGATCAACACTGAAGAGGAATTACAAAAAGCCGGATACCGGTTCTGATCAATATTCAAAACGGCAGTTTGCCCAAATCCAGGTTACCTCCGGAGAGGATGATCCCTACTTTCTTCCCGGAGACATTCACTTTCCCTTCCAGGATAGCCGCCAACGGAACCGCTGAGGAAGGTTCGATGATGATTTTCATTCTTTCCCAGATCAACCTCATGGCTTCCACAATTTTTTCTTCTGAAACAGTGACTATATCATTGACATGGCGCCGGATAATATAGAAAGTCCGTTCACTGAGCGAAGTCAGCAAGCCGTCGGCGATGGTCTTCGGATGCTCTGAGGAATAAAGAATACCGGCGTGAAAAGAGCGGAAAGCGTCATCGGCACCCGCTGGTTCGGCAGCAACGACCCGGCATCCGGGCAACAGGGAGGAAACCGAAAGGCTGGTACCGCTCAGCAGGCCACCTCCACCGACCGGGGCCATGATAAGGTCAAAGCTGCCTTCCTTCTCAATCAGCTCTTTCGCTGCGGTTCCCTGACCGGCAATCACAAAGAAATTGTCATAAGGGTGCACTTCCGTGGCACCTGTTCTGGCCACTATCTGTGCGAGGGTTGATTCCCTGGCCTCCAGGGTGGGTTCACAGTAGGTAATGATCCCTCCGTAGCCGGCGACAGCCTTTTTTTTGATCTCCGGAGCAGTCCTGGGCATAACGATATAGGCTGGTATTCCCCTCATGCGGGCTGCCAGGGCCAACGCAGCAGCATGGTTCCCTGAGGAATGGGTGGCCACCCCTTTGGCGGCTTCGGCTCCTGAAAGAGACAGTACCGCGTTGGTAGCTCCACGGAATTTGAAAGCTCCCACTTTCTGCAGATTTTCACATTTGAAGTACAGCGAAGCGCCGGTTATTTCATTGATGCTCTTTGACGACAGTACCGGCGTGTGGTGCACAAAAGGACTGATCCGTGCATGTGCATCTGCAATATCTTTATATTCAGGTATTCTGATCATTATTGGAAAGTTTGCTGTTTAACAAGTCATAATCGGTGTTGAAATAAGAGGCATCTGACAACCTTTTTAATCTTCGGAAAGCGGAGATGTATAGAAAAACAAGGAAAGCAAAAAACACAATCCAGAGCCACTCAATTCCTGTCATCAGTATAAAATCATATATTCCATGCAGAAGGATAGGGATCAGCAACGCTCTCCACTGCAACGCCCTTCTCTTACGCGGATAGAATTTTGCCAGGCCTAAGTAAAATCCCATGGTGATGCCGAAAATCGCATGGGCAGGCACCGCTGTAAAAGCCCTGACCAGGCCGGTGGAATATCCTTCACTGAAAACATACAGGATATTTTCCACGCCGGCAAAGCCAAGCGACAGGAAAGTCCCGTACACTATCCCATCGTATTTGTCGTTGAATTCCCGGCTTTTCCAGATCAGCAGAAAAAGAGCCAGGTATTTGAAAACTTCCTCAGTAAATCCGGCTACTGCAAAAGCTTTCCATGCTGCTGCCGGTATCCCTTCCAGCCCTTCTCCGGGTATGGAAATCAGGTTTTCGGCAAAAATCACCGGAACAACAATCAGGGCTCCTGCCAAAAGGGAAAAGAACAGCATCCTGAACGGCTCGCGTTCGTATTTATCACGGAACCAGATGTAACCGGCTATGATAGCCACTGGGGCTAGCGAAATCAGCAGTATATCCATATATGAAAAAAATTCCTTATAAGATCAAAGGTCATTGGCCTTCGCGTCATTGCCCGCCCGACTGAACGACACGGATTAATTAAAATCAAACGATTTTGTCAGTCGTTCGGGCGGGGTCATTAGCGCAACGCGCGTCATTGGTCATTGAAGCCGGAGGCCAATGACGCCCGTAGGGCAAATGACGCCCGAAAGGCAAATGACACGAAGTAAATGACGCCGCAGGCAAATGACTCTTAACAATATCATATTTCTGAAATAAGTTTTGTTAAAAGCAGTGTCATTTGGGGTTCAGCTTCTGACGCTACGTGCTGTACTTCGTTGTGGGTAATCTCCTTGATCTGTCCGGGAACCCCGCTGTCGGTAATCACGGAAACCCCGAAAATCCGCATTCCGGAGTGGTGGGCCACGATTACTTCCGGTACGGTACTCATCCCGACCACATCACCACCCAGTAACCTGAACATCAAATATTCTGCAGGTGTTTCGAAGGTAGGACCGGAAACGCCCACATAGACGCCCTCCCTGATTTCAATGTGGTTCGCCAATGCAATCTGTCGTGCTTTTTCACGCAGTTCCGGGTCATAAACACGGCTCATATCCGGAAAACGAGGTCCCAGTTCATCCAGGTTGGGCCCGCGGAGGGGATGTTCCGGGAAGAAGTTGATGTGGTCACTGATCACCATGATGTCGCCCACCTCATAGCCGGGGTTGAGACCACCGCAAGCATTGGACACAATCAGTGTTTTAATACCCAGCTGGCGCATTACCCGTATGGGGAAAGTGACTTCCTTCATGGTATATCCTTCGTAATAATGGAACCTGCCCTGCATGGCCAGGATTTCTTTGTTTCCCAAAGTGCCCGAAATCAATTTCCCGGCATGACCATCAACAGTAGAAAGCGGAAAATTCGGGATTTCACTATAGGATAATTCATCCTTCACCTTAATTTCTTTGGTCAGTCCACCAAGACCGGTTCCAAGGATGATGCATAAATCAGCTTTTGTTTGAATTCTTTCTGAAATGTAATTCGCGGTTGATTTTATTTTCTCCAACATACTCCTTTATTTTTTTATCAAATACTTTTCCCTCCTGATCCGGGAAAGCTACCCGCACCGGCAGGCAATATAATAATTGTCTGATTTCATTCGGTAACAATTGATACCCCATCAAACGGGTCAGGTCTTTCTCAGTGGTGACAATTATTTTGCCTGTTCCCTTCATTTTGTGGAAATGCTCATCGATCCTGACAACATCGCTTTTTGTATAATAATGATGGTCAGGAAACGACAGGATTTCCAGCTGTGAAGAAAAGGGAGTCAGGTAATTTGCCATGTATTCCGGCGCTGCAATCCCGGTCACCATCAGTATAGGGCGCTTTTCCCTTGAATCCAGATTTACAGGCGGCGCTTCCGGAAATACCCCTGCCAAAGGACCGTATTCCAGTTTTGTAAAATGGAGTTCCTGGTATGGGAACAAATAAACATCCTTTGCCATGATCCGCCGGGTAATTGGGGTTACTTCATCCGGGCATTTCGTTACCAGGATCATATTGGCCCTCCTCAACTGGGATGGATTTTCCCGCAGACGACCGAATGGCAGAAGATAGTCCTCTTTCAGCGGTTTGTTGTAATCAATCAATACAATGCTGAGACCGGGAGTTATTTTCCGGTGCTGGAAGGCATCATCCAGAAGTATCACATCAGGCGGTGATGTGAATTTTAATAATTCCCTGACACCGTTTACCCTATCTTCACATACCGCCACCATCGCTCCGGGGAAATTGCGCTTCACCTGAAGTGGTTCATCCCCCGATTCTTCCACCGTTGAAACAGTTTCCACCAGCCGGAATCCCGTGGTTTTCCGCAGGTACCCCCGGCTCAATACCGCCACCCTGAAATCAGGTTGCAGCAGGCGGATAAGGTATTCAATATGAGGCGTCTTTCCGGTTCCCCCAACTGTAATATTTCCGACCGAGATCACGGGAATATCAAACTCAACCGATTTCAGAATTCTGAAATCATAGAGCCGGTTTCTTATAGATGTGATAAATCCGTAAGCAATCGAAAAAATAAAAAACAACAGTTTTCTCATGAATAAGGAAACAGGTCACTAAAATAGTAATAATTGACTGATTATGGAGACATTCAAGACGCAGTAATTAAATGCTTCAGGTGTACATCCAACGATGAACCTTTTATTATTGAAAAATTGCGTTTGTGCATAAATCTGTCGAAATTTGATGTAAATATCCATCAGATGCAATATCCTGAAATAAAGGCATTGATCAGGGTCACCACCCAATGCAACATCCGTTGCAGACATTGCTATGTCAGGTCTGGCGAGGAGGACTATGATCAGATAGACCAACCTGAACTCGAGAAAATCGTTGAAGAACTCTCAAATTACAAGGTACATTCGGTTTGTTTTACCGGGGGACAACCCACCCTGATTGGAAACAGACTTTTGGACATCATCCGTTTTACTTATGGTTTGAAGAGAAAAACCGGATTTCCTGCTTTAATCCAGGTGACATCCAATGCCGTGATCGGAGAAAATGACCGCATGGCTGAATACTGGGTTCATTCTTTTCTGAAAGCAGGTCTTGACAGGGTAAGGCTGAGTTGTGACGACTGGCACAGGGAATTTATTCCAAAGGCATCCGAGCAAAGATTTATTGCAAAAGCCAAAGAGAACAACCTGGATGTCAAAGTTCTACGGGTGGTGAATCCCAATGACAGGCTAGATGAAAATGATGAAACAAATCCTGATGAAAAGGTTTTTGCCCTAAGGCCCGGGGGACGAGGAAGCAATAAAGCCTTTACCTCAGGATGGAACAACATCCGGCATTGCAGGATATACCAGGGCAGCCATCATCCTCCCAAAATGACCCTGTTTATTCATCCTTCCAGAGACATTTTCCTTTGCAATGTGGGAGTACCATTGGACCTGAGTATGGGGAAAATCCTGGATGCCGGCCTGGATAGCTTGCTTTTCGGAAAAAAAGAAGGGATTCTGGGAATCCTTGGCAGGGAGGATGTAGAGGGATTAGGTTCTTTTAGGCAAGTGAACGGACAGCTATTGGAAAGGATGATCAGGGGAAAAGGAAGGTGTTCGGTATGTTCTGAATTAAGAGCAGCAGTGAACAATAATACCCTTTCCAAATCATGCATGTCTTATCAATGACAAATGGAAAACTACAAACTTCAATTGGTTCGCTATTATGACAAGTATGCATCTTCGAGAAATGCTTCTCTGAGGGATTCCTGGAAATGTGATATCCGAAGCTATTTCAGGGATTTTCTGATTACCAGGCAATTGGGGAAAATCCTTGAAATCGGATCTGGAACAGGTCAGGACAGTGCATATTTCCGGGATTCAGGATTTCAGGTCACTGCCATTGACCTTTCGGAAGAAAATGTCATTCGTTGCAAACAAAGAGGCCTGCATGCCCTGGTCATGGACTTTTACCGGATGACTTTCCAGGATCAGGCCTTCGAAAGTATTTATGCTTTCAATTGTCTGTATCATGTACCCTCCTCAGATCTGAAGGCAATTTTCCAGGAACTGAAAAGGGTTCTGATCTCAGGAGGGTATATGCTAATCGGACAAAGGGGAGGCATGGCATATGAAGGAGAATATTCCAATGCAAAAAAAACTGAGCCACGGCTTTCAGTCACCTTTGAAAAGGAAGAATATGAAAGCATTCTCCGGCAATATTTCAGGTTGACAGAAAGCCATGTCGTTTCAGTCAGGGATTATGAATTTCACTGGTTTATTGTTGAAAAACCATGAATTCCCCGGGCCAATCAGTTGATGGCAATATCGTAGGGCATCCGGGCATACAGTCCCTTCATGCCACTGAGTTTTTTTACCTGCTCATAAACAGGCCAGGCCTCTCCGAGTTCATTCCGGAGAAACCAGGCACGGACATTCTTAGATCCACCCTTCATCATCATGGTAAAGGGATCGGTCATTTCAGGAAGTGAAACAATCCGGTAATGGTCCAGTCCGGCCATTTTGGCAGCTTCTTCCACAGCCACATCAAGCCCGCCGAGCGTATCTACCAGGCCAATCTTCAGGGCATTTTCACCCGACCAGACTCTTCCCTGCCCGATGGCATCCACGGCTGAAAACTCCATTTTCCGGCCATCCGCTACCCTGGAAACAAACAAAGCATAACCATGTTCGATATTTTCCTGCATGAGGCTGCTTTCATAGGCATCCATCGGACGGGTGAGTGAAGGCATATCGGAATGTTCATTGGTCTTTACCACATCGATGGTAATGCCCAGTTTCTCATTCAGCAGTTCACTTGTATTGGGAATCAGGCCGAAAATACCGATGGATCCGGTAATGGTGTTGGGCTGAGCAACAATTTTGTCAGCTGCACAGGCAATATAATAACCTCCGGAAGCGGCCACATTGCTCATGGAAACGACCACTACCTTCTCCTCTGCCGCCAGTTTGACCTCCCGCCAGATGATTTCCGAATCATAGGCGCTTCCCCCGGGGCTGTCAATTCTTAAAACAATAGCTTTATAGGAGGAATCCTGACGTACTTTCCTGATTTCCCTGGAGAACTTTTCCCCGCTGATGCCCTCATCACCAGCCAAAGGGGAAATTTCGCCACTTGCATAAAGGACCGCAATTTTTTCCTGCTTGCTTTTGGATGATGGTTCTTTTTTCACAGCCACCTTTGCATAATCAACTACCGATATGGAAGGGATTCCCTTTTTTGCAGCGGTTCCGGTAATTTTTCTCAGTTCGTCGAGTACCTGATCCTTATATAATAAGGTATCGACCATACCGGCTTCCAACGCTGCCTGACCCCTCCGGAAGGTCATTACCTGGTCGGCCAGATGGTTGAGGGAATCCACCGGAATATTCCGGGCTTGTGAAATTCCGCCAAGCAGGTGATTCCACATACTGGTCAGGTATACCATACGCTGCTCCCTGCTTTCCGGACTCATTTTCTCCAGCATGTAGGGTTCCACAGCCGATTTGAATTTGCCATGTCTGATCACTTGTACCTGGATTCCCAGTTTTTCAAGGGCATTTTTGTAAAACATCACTTCTCCCCCCAAACCCCGGAAATCGATGGCTCCCTGTGGATTCAGCACAATTCTGTCGGCTACAGAGGCAATATAATAGGACTTCTGATCATACAGATCACTATAGGCATAAATGGGTTTGTCGGATTTTTCCCTGAAGGCTGCCAGTGCATCCCTGATTTCCTCCGCAGCCGCCATACCGCCGTTAAAGGCAGAAACATTCAGGTAAACACACTTGATCCGTGCATCGTCAACAGCCTTATCCAAAGCCGACAAGATATCGTTCACTCCTGTTTTTCGCACCATTTCAAGACCCGGAATGTTTAAGTCGGCAAAGGGATCTTCCGGAGCCCGGTCAACTATCTGATTGTCCAGCTTTAACAAAAGCATGGAATTGCTGGCTA
>DAIDJX010000078.1:0-4348 GCA_027451165.1 Prolixibacteraceae bacterium
CGGTCGGCATTGGGCGAGTCACTGTTGACCAGTACATCAAGAAGACTGTTGTCTTCACCGTCGACGAAGGGAGCATCCACTGAGACATGGCGGCCGGAAACACGCAGGGTGTCGGCAACTTTGTCTGCCGGAAGATCAAGGGAATCCGCCAGTTCTTCAGCGGAGGGCTTACGTTCGTGTTCCTGCTCAAATTTGGAAAAAGCCTTGTTGATTTTATTCAATGAGCCTACCTGGTTCAGCGGGAGCCTGACAATACGGGATTGTTCGGCCAATGCCTGAAGAATGGATTGACGGATCCACCACACCGCATAGGAGATGAATTTGAATCCACGGGTTTCATCAAACTTTTCGGCAGCTTTGATCAGTCCGAGATTACCTTCGTTGATCAGGTCGGGCAGACTGAGCCCCTGGTTCTGATACTGTTTGGCAACCGACACAACAAAACGAAGGTTGGCACGGGTCAACTTCTCCAAAGCTTCCTGGTCACCCTTTTTTATCCGTTGCGCCAGTTCGACTTCTTCCTCCACAGTGATCAGTTCTTCTTTGCCAATCTCCTGAAGATACTTGTCTAACGAGGCACTCTCGCGGTTAGTAATTGATTTTGTGATCTTTAGCTGTCTCATAATTTTTTCGGAAAAAACGTGCAAATATATACCAAATAAGGTAAGTCTACCTCATTTCACGATAACAAATTTGCCTTAATGTATGAAATATTAATGAATCCCTTTTATTTATTTCCAAACACAAAATACGCAGGCGAACCGTCGGGCAATAATCCTTCCACCAAAATACCACCCCTGGCAGAGCCTGCAATTCTCTTAAAATCATCTACGTCGTACACCGGTTTCTTGTTGACATCGGTAATGATAAATCCCTCTACCAGACCGGCTTCCTTCAGTTTTCCGCTGCCCACCTTGATCACCTTAATGCCCCTGTCAACTTCCAGCCGTTCTTTTTCCCGACTGCTGAGCGGTTCGAACTGGGCACCATAAAGGTCATTCGTTTCGTGGACGATTCCCGTGTTGCCAAGTTTATTACGCAACTTCACCGAAAATTGTTTCTGTGAATCTCCTCTTTTTACCAGAACTTTTACCACATCACCCGGGCGGTACTGGCTGACGACTTCCTGCAATTCTGCATTGCTGTTGACTTTTTTATCCTGAATTTCAATAATCACATCACCCGATTTTAACCCGGCTTCCTTTGCAGCGCCACTTTCGGTGACATTGGCCACATAGACACCTTCAATCTTGCTGAGTTTATTTTCCCTGGCAATATCAGCATCCACCCCCTGTATTTCCACACCCAGTAAAGCGCGTTGTACTTCCCCGAATTTCCGGAGGTCATCCACCACTTTCCGGACAATCGAAATGGGTATGGCAAAGGAATATCCGGCATAGGAACCGGTACGGGAGGCAATGGCGGTATTGATCCCTACCAGTTCTCCCCGCTGGTTGACCAGCGCCCCGCCGCTGTTCCCCGGATTTACCGCTGCGTCGGTCTGAATGAAGGATTCTATGCTTGAACGGTCGGAATTGATGCCGATGTTACGGGCTTTCGCAGAAATAATCCCGGCGGTGACGGTGGAAGTCAGGTTAAAGGGATTTCCGACTGCCAGCACCCATTCCCCCAGTTTCAGGTCATCAGAATTGCCATAGACCAGGAAGGGAAGATCTTTTGCATCAACCTTCAACACAGCCACATCTGTTGTGGGATCAGCTCCGATAAGTCTCGCATCGAATTCCCGTTTATCGTTCAGAATGACCTTGATTTTTCGGGCATCCTCAATCACATGGTTGTTGGTTACAATAAAACCATCCGTTGTCAGGATCACCCCAGACCCAAATCCCTGGGCAATCTGCGGTTCCGACTGGTATCCGAAGAAATCGAGCAGTGGATTTCCGCTGGACCAGCCTCCCCTTAACGATTCAGTCATGATGTGAACCACTGCATTCACTGAATTTTCCGCAGCCTGTGTCAGATCAGGAAGCGTGTTACCATCAGGATAGGAAGCAAGTTTCACCGGAACGGTTTCCTTAACCGTAATGATTTTTGGCTTTTCAAAAAATGAAGTATAAACCAAAAGGGCAATAAAAGCTCCGGAAATGATCATGATAAAAACCAGAGCATATGTTTTCAGATTTTTCATTGTTACTTAATTTTTATATTAACATCTCCATAAGAACGCAAAAATACTGCCAGTGTTTTTGTTCCAATTCCTATAAATTCAAATATTTAGATATTTTAACAGCCAACGGTTCAAATTGTTAATTTTAAAAGCGTGTTTTTGATACATTTGTTGGTTAAACGCAATTCTTCCTTTGTATGAAGTTACATTTTTTCAAATACCATGGCGCCGGGAATGATTTTGTCCTGGTTGACAACAGAAAACTGACATTCGAAGCTGACAATTTTTCACTTGTTGCCCGGATGTGTGACCGACGCTTTGGCATTGGCGCCGACGGACTGATGTTGTTACAGGATCATCCGTCTGCTGATTTCGAGATGCGCTATTTCAATTCCGATGGCAGGGAAGGCAGTATGTGCGGGAATGGTGGCCGCTGCATTGTGGCATTTGCGCGTCAATTGAATATCTGCGGAAAGACCACCCGGTTTATGGCGGTGGATGGATTGCATGATGCAGAAGTGACCGGTGACGGCGAAATCAGCCTGAAAATGTCGGATGTTAAGGAGATTGAAAACATTGGCCCGGATTTTTACCTGAATACAGGATCTCCCCATTATGTGAGATTTATGGATGATCTCAGCCATCTGGACGTATTCGCCGAAGGGCGGAAAATCAGGTACAATGAACGGTTCAGCCAGGTAGGCACCAACGTCAATTTTGTCAGGGAAGATGCCGGTCAATTAACGGTCTATACTTATGAACGGGGTGTGGAAGATGAAACCCTGGCCTGTGGAACAGGGATTACTGCATCTGTGCTCAGCGAAGCCTGGCGGAAGGGGATCCGGAAAGGGCATATCCCGGTAAAGGCCAAGGGGGGAGAGCTCTCCGTCTCGTTTGTCAGGCAGGCTGACGGATTTTCTGATATCTGGCTGAAAGGTCCCGCGGTATCTGTGTTTGAAGGTGATTATACAATCGGCTGATGTACCTGCGAATTGCCCTTTTACTTTCGGTGGCTATGCAGATTGCCACTGCTGCCATAGCTGTGGGACTGATC
Organism: Prolixibacteraceae bacterium; assembly: GCA_027451165.1. Lineage (GTDB taxonomy): Bacteria > Bacteroidota > Bacteroidia > Bacteroidales > Prolixibacteraceae > UBA1413. The sequence goes on from DAIDJX010000078.1 coordinate 3,183, forward strand.
AAAAAGACCAAGTTCAACATTTCGTGGATTTTGATTACTGCGGCTTTGTTGATGATGGCAGTCCGGTTATTGTATGAACTTCCCCAGGTGGTTGACGGAGTTGTGGTGGAATCTGTGTTTGGCAGAGCCATCAGCTGGATGGGCGTATTGATATCCCTTTGCCTGCTGATTGGCATTGCCTTTATCAATAAAATCTTCAACAAAATCAGGGAAGCCGATAACCTGAGAAATGAAATGGATAAAAAGGTGCTCGATGCCATCATTAAAACCGAAGAATCAGAAAGAAAAAGAGTAGCCAAGGAGTTACACGATGGGCTTGGACCGCTGATTTCCAACCTTAAAATGACTCTTTCAGCGCTCTCCCTTCCTCCCGACAGCGGTCAATCCGAGATGGTCAGAAGCATGAAACAGGTGGTCAATGAATCTTTGACCGCCATCAGGGAGATTTCCAATAACCTGAGCCCGCACGTTTTGGAAAGTTTTGGTTTATTGCCGGCCCTCAAGGCATTCACCGGAAAAATCACCGAAAGCAAAATCATTTCCATAGGTATCGAAGGGAACATTCAGGGTAAGAGGTTCAGCCAGAATGTAGAGATTTCGCTGTACCGCGTTTTGTGTGAACTCATCAACAATACGCTGAGGCATTCCGGTGCAGGTAAAGTGCATATCCGGCTGGTGGAAGCCGACGGATATTTGTTTGTGAGTTACCGTGACAATGGCAAAGGTTTGCCTTCGGGAACCAACCTCTCGGATCATTCAGGCATGGGGTTTTCCAATATCGAATCGAGGTTGAAAGCCATCAATGGGAAAATCGAACTCAATACTTCCGATTTCAATGGCTTTTCTGTTTCCATTACCTGCCCACTAAAGGTAGAACCCATTGAATCAAAAAATTCAGGGAATGAATAGCATTAAAATCGCGGTGGTCGACGACCACAAACTGTTCAGGGAGGGGCTTGTTTCCCTGCTCACCAGGAGCAACAGCCGCTTCAGGGTCATTTGGGAGGCATCTGATGGGAAACAATGCCTGGAAAAATTGAAGACCGAATTCCCGGATGTCATTTTAATGGACATTTCCATGCCGGAGATGGACGGCATTGAAGCAACTGTCCAGGCCATTGCCCGGTACCCCGAAATCCGGATTATTGCCCTCTCCATGTATGGTG
>DAIDJX010000078.1:4358-12367 GCA_027451165.1 Prolixibacteraceae bacterium
GAATTCATATACGAAAATATTAGTTATAACGAATATTGGGTTGAGGATACAAAAAATGAGGGCAGGATAGTAAATATCGATGAGGTAATCAGAACCATCGACACGGTATTGGAAGGCGGGAACTGTTTTTCACAGGAAATGCTCTATTCTCTGGTTACCCAGCGCCCGGTAATCCGGGATGAAATCCTTTCCGACCGGGAAATACAGATTGTGGAGCTGATTTGTTACGGTTATTCCGCCGGTGAAATTGCCGATAAGCTCTTCCTCAGCAAGAGGACGGTTGAAAAGCACAGGGCCAATATTCTGGATAAAACGAATTGCAAAAACACAGCAAAGCTGGTAGCCTGGGCAATGAAAAACAATTTTGTCCGGTAAACGCTTTCAGTTTTGATTGGTCCTGAGGGGATCAGCAGCCTCTCTGTAGAATTGTTCCTGTAATCCGGGAATCACCTTATCAGCCTTCACTTTCCGGATTACTTCCACCAATTGTTTTACTTCGTCATCATTCAGTAATTTTCCGGCCTGAGGAGCAGCTTTACTACCATCTCCGGAATAATGGTTGGGAAAGCGCGCATACCACCAGATGCCTGAATATACATGGTCAAGCTGTTTCATACGTGCCTGGTCTTCCCCCGACTGTAATCCGGCCCTGTCTTTATGTACCAGGTCAGGGACAATATCCAGCATGGATGAAGTTTCTGTATTGCCGGCATGTTGGTCATTAGGGTCCTGAAAAGTAAGTTTCTCCGCTGCCTTAACCACTTCAGGATTTTCGGAAGGCTGGAAAACATAGAGGGCATATTCCCGCTTTTCGGACAGCTGGGCCATTCCGAAATAATTCAGGAAGGCATTGTTTCCGCCGTGACCGTTTACGATGATTATCTTCCTGAAACCATTACGGTTCAGTTCATCCAGTGTTTCCTGCAATACTTTCCAGATCAGTTCCGGAGAATAGGCAATGGTCCCAGGCTGGTGCCTTGCTTCATTAATCTGGCTGAAATAATACCAGGGAAAGACAACGGTGTACTCTTTCTGTGCAGCCCGGAGAGAAATTTCACGGGCAGCCAGCAGATCTGTTCCCAGTGGCATATGGGGCCCGTGCTTCTCGAAAACTCCTATTGGAAGAATACAGGTTTGGGAACTCATCTCCACTGCTTTGATGAAATCCGGGGCAGTAAGTTCCTCCAGTTTGGCGGGAAGTGTCTGGGCAGCAACAGCCCCAAAAAAAGAAATGAAGAGGATAGTAGCCAATGTTGTTTTCATAACACAGTTTTTAGAGTCTTAAAAATACGATTCTTCTGAATATCAACCCCCGGAATTCATACAATTTCAGGCTAAAAACGTTCATTTACTGGAAAAAGGGGCCCGTTTACCGGTAAATCCTATGCTTTACTACATCAGCCCCCTATCTTTGATTCATATCTTTTTAAACCATGAAAACAGTTTTACTTTTCTCTTCGATTTTTTATCTGCTTGGACTGAAGGTGGGGAATACCGTTGAACTATTCAAGAAACTGGTGGCCCCCGTGAAATCCATCATGTCAGCGCCTGTGCCGAAGCCTGAAAAACCGGAAAAGAGCTTTTTCTATAAGCCAGATGAAGTAAAGGCTGAGAAAAAAACAGTCCGGAAAAAGAAAGACAACTCAGCGTTTATGGTGACACCTGCCACAACACAGGCAGTGAAAGAAAACAACGCCACACGGGAGGAATTGCTGGTCCATTGACCAGCTTTCCGTGTTTATGAAACATACCAATTTTTGAAATCAGAAAAGCTAAGAATCCTGTTTCCTGAAAATTTCTGTTTCCAGTGGGGGCCACTGAAGGTTCATATCCTGGAGCGTTTTTAGTAAAATTCCCGCTGCCACCCAGTTTTTCTGCCAATTTTTATCTGATGGGATAACATGCCAGGGAATCCCGTTGCATCTTGTAAAGATATCCTGGTATACTTTCAGGTACTGCTCTCTTTTTTTCAGGGTATCCCAATCACCGTCGTTGTGCTTCCAGTGTTTTTCCGGGTTGGTTATTCTTTCGTTCAGCCGCTCAAGTTGTTGTTCTTCTGAAACAGCCATAAGAAATTTAATCACTTTGGTTCCGTTTTGTTCCAGTAACTCTTCAAAATCATTGATAAGAGCATACCTTTTTTCTATGATTTCCGGAGGGATAAATCCTTCCACCGCAGGAACGAGAATGTCTTCATAATGAGAGCGGACAAAAACCTGCAGCATCCCTTTGGCAGGGGCTTGTTTATGGACCCGCCAGAGAAAGTCATGTGCATATTCTTCCGGCGTAGGTTTTTTGAAACTATAAACGGAAACTCCGACCGGATTGCAATATTCCAGGAGATCCCTTACCAGGCCATCCTTACCGGAGGCATCAAGCCCCTGAAGGACAATCAGGATGCTGTGCTTTTTTTCTGCATACATCTGGTACTGGAGATCACCAATTTCCCTGACCATTTTTTCAGTTTTGTCCTTGATGACTTCCTTTTCCAAATCCCTGAGCTGAGTTGTAAATTCCATTATTTTAAAGGCTTAGTTTATAAAGATAATGTAAACCATTGCTTAACAAACGGTTAAAATATTCTGTAAAGGTAATCTTCTTAAAACAAACTCACTTAATTTGCATCTGATTACTTACAGCAGCACATCAAAATGTGTAACTTTGACAACATAAATCATTAATCATGAGCATTAAAAAACAATTTCTGAAGTCAAAACCGGTTTGCAAAGTCAGTTTTAAAGTATCCAAAGAGCTGGCCAATGGCGCTTCCAAGGTAAATATCTCCGGGGAGTTCAACAACTGGAGTGAAACCACGGATGAAATGAATGCACTTAAAGATGGTTCCTTTTCCTTATCGCTGGATCTTGAATCCGGAAGGTCCTATCAGTTCCGGTACCTTCTCGATGGCTCCATCTGGGTAAATGATGAAGCTGCGGATCATTACCAGGACAGTGGGCTCAACTCCCAGAACGCTGTTATTGAATTATAGGGTAAACCCACTATTTCAGCACAAAGGCATAACTACCTGAGGAAAGGAGGTAATTGCCCTCTTCCGTGGAAATGCCTTTGACTTTTCCTGAAGCCACATCCACGCCATTTTCCAGTAGTGTGGCACCGGCCCTTAGCACCGGAGGAATGAACAATGCTTCAGAGTTGGCCGGAACAGTAACATTCATGGAAAAAGTTTCCTGATTGACATTCCAGGAAACAAGGAGTTTTCCATAGTTCGTTTCATATTCCGCTTTCACTGATTTCAGGTCGCCTACCGGTTCAGGGCGGAGAATGATTCGTTTGAATCCGGGCTTTTTCTCACAGATATTGACACCGGCGAGGGTATTCCACATCCATTCACCGACACAACCCAGTGCAAAATGGTTTCTGGAGTTCATGCCTTCCGGTCTTTCAGTATCGGAATTCCACAGTTCCCAAATGGAAGAGGCACCTTTTTCCACCATATAGCCCCAGGAGGGGTAAGTGGTTTGGTTGATCATTTGGTAAGCCAGATCATGATTGCCTGTACTGGACAACACAGGCAATATGTAGCCGGTACCCAGGAAACCTGTTGTCGGATGAACATCCTTAGCTTTTACGCTCTCGACAAGGTTTTTAACGACCTGGTCTTTCAGTTCCGGCGGTGTAATCCCGAATGCCAGCGGCAACAGACTGGAAGTCTGTGTTTTACCTGGATAGAAAAGAGAGTCTTTATGCCAGTATGCCTGCTGATAGGCAGCAGCAATCTTCCGGGAAAGATCATCATAATAAGTGGCATCGGCATTTTTTCCAATAACTGCAGCCATTTTGGAAAGTAAGCGGGCGGAATAGGAGAAATAGGCGGTACCGATCGGCTCTGACGGAGTTTTTTCCACGGCTATCCAGTCTCCATATCCGTTCCATTCTCCCTTTTTCCCCCAGATGTAAATCAGGTTCCGGCTTTGGGCATGCATGTAATCCACCCATTTTTTCATGGTTTCATAATGCTCGCTGATGATTCGGGTATCCCCGTAATAAAGGTAAGTGTACCAGGGAATCATGACACAGGCGTCGCCCCAGCCGGGCTTAGAGGGCCCTTCCACGACAATAGCCGGACTGACATCATGCACCCATCCGGCAGAATCCTGGCCGTCGGCGATATCGGTCATCCATTTATTCCAGAACCGGTTCAGGTTCATGTTGAAATTGGCGGTTGGGGCAAAAATCTGAGCATCGCCCATCCATCCCAATCTTTCATCCCTTTGCGGGCAATCGGTGGGAACCGTAAAAAAGTTGCCCCGCTGTCCCCAGGTGATGTTTTTGTAAATGGCATTGATCAGCTGGTTGGAAGTTTCCAGTTTTCCGGTGAAAGGCTCATCGGTGTGGATAACTTTCCCGGCGAGGTCGGTGATATCGGGTTTTTGCTTCAGACCGGAGACCTGGACATATTGAAATCCATGGTAGGTAAATTTAGGTTCCCAAACCAATTCCTCCCCGTTGCAGATGATGCGGTCGGTGGCTTTTGCAGAGCGCAGGTTTTCCTGGGCCACAGTGCCGTCTTCATGCAGCAATTCTGCATACCGCAGCGTGATGGTATCTCCTTTCGCCCCATTAACAATCATACGTGCCCAGCCAACGATGTTTTGTCCCAGGTCAAACACATATTCGCCGGGGACAGGTTCTGTCAGACTGACCGCATCAACTTCCATTTGTTCCCGGAGGGGCGGAAAAACGGGGCCATCCACACTGCCTCCGAAGGAGGCTGGTTCCGCAACAGCCCAGGCCGAATCATCGAATCCGGCTTCGTCCCATCCTGGCAATTCCAGATTAGCATCATAGGTTTCCCCGTGGTAAATATGGTCATAAACAATTGGCGAATCGTGCCATTTCCAGGTGGTATCGGTACCAAAAGTAGTCACGGTGCCATCCTCAAAAGTCAGTTCCAGCATAGCCAGCATCTGAAGTGGCCCTTCACTGTAACGGACGCCCCCTTTCCAGCCTACACCGCCCGACCACCACATGTTACCCAGGATGGCTCCCAATGCATTATTACCCACTTGCAACATTCCGGTGACATCGTAAACCTGGTATTCCACTCTTTTCCGGAAGTCGGTCCAGCCGGGAGTAAGCAGGTCTTCCCCTACCCTGTTCCCGTTGATGTAAAAGACATAGTTTCCCAGACCGGTAACATACAGCCGGGCTTTTGCCAGTTCCTGTTCCGGAAGGCTAATTTCCTTTCTCATTAAAGCAGATCTTCCTGGTTTTTCCTTAGACCGGGCTATCCAGGAAGCTTTCCAGTCGGATGAGGAAAGGAGCCCCATTTCCCAGGAAGCTGTCTCACTCCAATCAGAAACCTTTCCCTCCTGATCCCATATTCTTAGTTTCCAGTAGCATGTTTGTCCGGTGGTTAAGGGTTTACCCTGATAGGGGATAAACACCGATTGATCAGACTTCACCATCCCTGAATCCCACAGATCGGCTTTCCCTTCCACGGCTCCTTCCGGAGTGGAAGCAACCAGCACCTGGTAGGCAGTCTGGGAAGCTCCTCGCCGGGAATCGATCATTTTCCACTGAAGCAGCGGTTGTTTCCTGACAATACCCAGGGGATCGACCTGACCCTCACATTGCAATTCTCCCACATTGGGGCCGGATCCGGGGTAGGAACAGGAAGCCACCACCAGGATCACCAGGATGGTCAAGAGAAAGGAAATTTTTTTCATCTTATCTAAGTCTTAGCACTTCATTTTCATATTTCTGAATTTCAGCAATATAATCTGCCCCTACCGCAACATTGTTGATCAGACAGAAATAATTCCAAACGGCTCCGAAAGGCATGGTTTTCAACAACTCCAGTGTAGCCAGTCTTTCAAAATTCTTACCGGCTTCTTCCCATTCCCTGATTTTGGCTGTCGGCTCAAGCAAGGCAAGCAGGAAGGCCTGCTGGGCAGCGCGGGTACCCACGACGTATGCCCCAATGCGGTTCAGGCTGGCGTCAAAATAATCCAGACCGATATTCACTCTTTTCAGTGCATTAGCCCTGATGATTTCGTTGGCAATCAGCTGAATTTCATCATTCAGAATGACTACATGGTCACTGTCCCAGCGTACGCCGCGGGTTACATGGAGGAGCAGTTCGGGAACAAATCCCAGAATTGCGGAAATTTTGTCACCCACCTGTTCAGTAGGATGGAAATGACCGTTGTCGAGGGTAATCAACACATCGTTTTGTACGGCATAACAGAGGTAAAACTCATGTGACCCGACCACCATCGCTTCGGAACCAATACCAAAGAGTTTTGATTCCACCGCATCCTTAAGATGTTCTTTTGGAAACTTCTCGGCAAAAATCTGATCCAGCGAGTCTTTCAGCAAGGCACGGTATCCGGCCCTGTCGACCGGCACATCCTTGGAACCATCTGGTATCCAGAGGTTATGTACTGAAGGAACGCCAAGTTGTTTACCCATTTCAGCAGAAATCCGGCGGCAGCGTTTGGTATGTTCAATCCAGAATTTCCGGTACTCTTCATTTTTGGAAGAAAGGGTAAAACCATCGTTGGCTTTGGGATGGGAAAAACAGGTACAGTTGAAATCAAGGCCAATACCCTGTTCTTTTGCCCAGTCGATCCAGGATTGGAAGTGTTTCAGTTCAATCTGATCCCTGTCGACAAATTCTCCGCCAAAATCGCCATAAATAGCGTGGAGGCTGAGTTTTTGCTTCCCGGGGAGGAGCGACATCACCTTCTCAATATCGGCCTTTAATTCCTGAATGGTTCTGGCCTTTCCCGGGTAATTTCCGGTTACCTGGATACCGCCGCCGCCCAGTTCTGCATCGGGGGTTTCAAAACCACCGACATCATCGGTCTGCCAGCAATGCAGGCTAATCACCACTTCATCCATTTTTTTTAGGGCCGCATCCGTATCAATGCCCAGTTCGGCATATGCTTCCTTTGCTATTTCATACGCTTTAAATACTTGCTCTTTTTCCATGATTATTATTCTTTGATTGATTTATTAGTATACATTTTCCCATTATCAGAGCGTTTAGGGGTCGACCACGCAGGGGCGCCCTTACTGACGTTTTTCATCTTCAGCGTTATTCGAGGTAGAAAACCTCCTCCAGCGGAATGGTCACCGGGGAGTTATCCGGATTGGTTTCCATGATGTCTTTCATATATTCCCACCAGCGGGCCACCACCGGCTGCACTCCCATGTCCTGGGAAGACTGTTCGCCACTGACTTTTTGGACGCCAAAAAGGATATTGGTTTCCTCATCCAGAAAAATGGAATAATCGGAAACACCTCCTGCCTTAATTAATGCCGCCAGTTCAGGCCAGATTTCATTGTGCCTTTTGATGTATTCTTCCCGGCAACCGGGTTTCATTTTCATTTTAAATCCAAAACGTTTCATGCCCCCGATGATTTAAAAATTTACTACAAATGTGGAGAAAACCAGGATGATCAATCCGATGATCAGGACGGTGAAGGTTGTCCGCGAGACTCCTTTCCATTCTTTCAGGATCAATCCCCAGACATTGCTGAAGGTAACATTCAGCGACATCAGGATACTCCATGAAAATGCGAGGATCAGGCTTCCTTCGGCAAAGAAGCTTTTGCCGATGCTAAATCCGAAGAACTGGGAATACCAGAGGGCTCCGGCCAGGCAACAAAACAGGAGGTTGTTGATCAACACATTTCCGGGTACCGAGAAATAATCTTTGCCCGTTTTGTTTTTGATGTTCTGATAAATACAATAAATGGCATTGGTCAGAAAGCCGCCAAGGGTTACCAGGAGGGTTGCCGGCAGGGTGACATACAATTTTTTGGCACCGAGTGCGGTGGCTGTATCTGCCAGGGGTTTACCGGCTTCGAGGCCCAGGCTGAAGCAGGCGCTCATCACACCAGCCAACAAGGCCACCAGAAGGCCTTTGCCCAGTGCAAAATCCTTAATGGCTGCCCTTTTTTGCTCTTCCGTCATGTTTTTGGCGCGCAAGCTCCCGGCATAACCAATGGTGGCGATACCGGCAATGGCGATGCTGACT
>DAIDJX010000079.1 GCA_027451165.1 Prolixibacteraceae bacterium
CTCAATCTCCACCCATTCTTCCCCTCAGCTCCTTCCCTCCTTTTTGGGCCGGCAAATGTAGAAAGAGTTTTTCATTCTACCAAACTTTCCGAAGAACTTTTTTCAAACTTTTTTTCAGAACGTTTTTCAAAACCGGGTACAAAGGTAATCAAAAATTTGATGACAGAACAGCAATCTTAAACATTTTGTTCACAGGAAACCGGATAATCTTCAGGTACCACTGAAAATCAATCACTTTGCAACTAAAAATTTCCCATGGATTTTATTTTACGTAAAGTTAACGGAAAAGGTTGCCAGAAGTCACAAATATTTATAAGCAGAAAGGTCATCTATGGAGCAATTCCCGATAAAACCTGCGTGTGCCCTGACCATTGACTTCCCAAGCCGTATAAAATTCCGGGCTGATTTCAGGAAAGAACGGTCACGGTTGGCATCAAGCACCAACAAATGCCCCATAATGATATAACCCGCCATTTCCACCATCCTCCGTGCATGAAAATCAACGTATTCCGTATCATTAACACTCATCACGTGCTCCACGGCATGTTCATATTCATCGGTCATGATGATGAGTGCCCTTCTCAGAAACGAAAGTTCCGGAGCCACTTTCTGCGATTCATACACCCTGATCTGAGCCAGGTAGGCTCCTGTAGTCACTCCCCTGATAGCAGCCACTACCTGCAACTGCGTGGTTCCTTCGTATATGGAAGTAATCCTGGCGTCGCGGTAAATGCGTTCCACCGGGTAATCTTTCATAAAACCCGATCCCCCGTGAATCTGAACTGCATCATAAGCCAGCTGGTTGCAAAATTCGCTTGACATGCCCTTAACCAGTGGTGTGTAAAAGTCAGCCAGTTTCTGATATGTTTTCATCTCCTGCCTTTCCTCCGGGTCAAGTTTCCTCTCTTCTGAAATGTGGGTAAGGGTTTTATACATATCGACAAATCTCGCTGTTTCATACAGAAGTGTCCTGGATGCATCCAGTTTGGCTTTCATTGTTGACACCATTTCATATACAGCAGGAAATTTCAGAATGGCTTTGCCAAACTGTTCCCGTTCCTGCGCATAAGCAAGCGCCTCCCGGTAGGCAGCTTCTGCAATACCGACCGATTGGGCGGCAATCCCCAAACGGGCGCTGTTCATTAAGGCCATCACATACTTGATCAACCCCAATTTCCGGTCGCCAACCAGTTCGGCAGGAGCATCCTTAAATACCAGCTCGCAGGTAGGAGAACCAATGATTCCCATTTTGTGTTCGATTCGTCTGACCGTTACACCGCCATCCTTTTTGTGATAAATAAACATGGAAAGACCGCGGCCATCCTTTGTGCCTGCCTCACTCCTGGCCAGAACCAGTGAAATATCTCCGTCGCCATTGGTAATGAAACGCTTTACCCCGTTCAGCAGCCAGGTTCCTTTTTCTTCATTGAAAGTAGCCTTTAACTGCACTGCCTGGAGATCAGAGCCGGCATCCGGTTCTGTAAGGTCCATAGCCATCGTGGCGCCTGCGGCAACCTGGGGCAAATATTTCGCCTTCTGGTCCTCTGAAGCATACTCATTGATGGTTTCAGCGCAATCCTGAAGGCCCCAGATGTTCACAAAACCCGCATCGGCTCGTGAAACAATATCAGCAGCCATAATGTAAGGAACAATCGGGAAATTCAAACCACCGAATTTCCGGGGTAACGACATGCCCATCAATCCTGATTTGATCAAAGCATCCATATTTAGCCGGGTACCACTGGCATATTCCACATGACCGCCGACCACTTTCGGGCCTTCGGAGTCAATACCCTCTGCATTGGGCGCAATAACATCACCACAGATTTCTCCTACAACTTCCAATACTTTATCAAAATTATCCATGGCATCCTCAAAATCCTGAGGTGCAAATTCAAATTCTTCCTTCTCGGTATAATTGCGTTCTTTCAGCTGCACAATCCTTTCCATCAGCGGGTGTTGCAAATGGAACTTAAGATCGTTATTGTCGGTATAAAAATTAGCCATATCAGAGCCTTGTTATTTTGTATTCTTTTTATAGTATTTGATCATTTTGGGAATTACTTCCGCAATATCGCCAACAATCACATAATCAGCAATGGAATTGATCGGTGCATCGGGATCGGTATTGATGGAGATGATCTGAGCCGATTCTTCCATTCCGGCCCGATGCTGGATCTGCCCCGAGATACCGCATGCGATGTACAGTTTAGGTCGAACGGTTACCCCAGTCTGGCCAATTTGTCTTTCATGCCCGGCAAAACCGGCATCAACAGCTGCCCTGGAAGCGCCAACTTCAGCGCCGATCACTTCTGCCAGTTCATACAGCAGGTTGAAGTTTTCTTTTGATCCAACTCCATATCCTCCGGAAACAATGATACCCGCATTTTTTATGTTCACCTTGCTTTTTTCGATGTGACGGTCAATGATTTTCACTACAAAATCTTCTGGTGAAATGTACTTGTTCACATCAAGCATTCTGACTTCTCCCTTATATCCGGCAGACCGGGTCTCCTTTTTCATGACCCCTTCCCTGACGGTAGCCATCTGTGGCCGATGGTCGGGGTTGATGATGGTGGCAATAATATTCCCACCAAAAGCCGGCCGTATCTGGTAAAGTAGATTTTCATATACCTTGTTGACCTTCTTGTCTTCATGATCTCCGATTTCCAGACCGGTACAGTCGGCAGTCAAACCGCTGTGTAATGCTGAAGAAACCCGGGGGCCCAGATCCCGGCCTGTGCTGGTTGCCCCCATCAGGGCAATTTGCGGCTGTTCTTCTTTAAACAGGTTGATCAGCAGTGAAGCATGGGGTAAAGTCTGGTAGGGGTCGAGCCTGGAATCCTCAGCAATATGAAGAACATCCACACCGAAAGGCATAATTTGTTTTTCCACATCCTTCAGGTTAACACCTGCCACAACAGCTTCAAGCCGGCAATTCAGCATATCAGCCAGTGAACGGCCTTTGGTCAGCAGTTCCAGGCTGACTTCTGCAATAATTCCTTCTTCAGATTCGCAATAAACGAAAACATTATTCATGGTATTCCAACTATTTCGTTACTATCCAATGGTATGACTGTCGATCAGTTCCTTCATCAATTCTTCAATCCCTTCGTCATTTGCAGGGATGATTCTTGAATCTTTTGCCTGAAGCACGACATTCTCGATTTTCTTCACCTTGGTGGGTGAACCATTCAATCCCAGCTGAGCAGGATCATGATCGATTTCATTGACCGACCATTCCGTGATGTTCAGGTATGGTCTGTCGTTATAGAGATGAAGATAATCTTCATTGGCTGACTGAATTTCTGAAACTGTTTTGGCATGTTTGTATTTCATCAGCAGCCGGGCATTCCGGGAACGACAGTCCGGAGCTGTACCATTTGCAGTCAGCACCAGCGGCAGGTTGGCAGCTACCGTTTCAACTCCTCTTTCAAGCCTTCTTTTGGCCACAATCCTGCTTTTGCTGATTTCCACAATTTCCTCTACATATGTAATCTGAGGCAGCTTCAGTTTTTCAGCCACCTGGGGGCCAACCTGGGCAGTATCACCATCGATGGCCTGCCGTCCGGCAATGATCAGGTCAAATTTTCCCATTTTCCGGATGGCCTGAGCCAGCGCATAAGAGGTTGCCAAAGTATCAGAACCGGCGAAAGCTCTGTCGGATAACAGAATTCCATCATCTGCTCCCCGGAAAAAACCTTCCCTGATGATGTCGGCTGCCCTTCCGGGCCCCATGGTCAGCAGGGTAATTGTTGTCTCCGGGAGTTGATCCTTGATCCTTAGCGCAAGTTCCAGCGCGTTCAGATCTTCAGGATTGAAAATGGCCGGCAATGCCGCCCTGTTGACCGTTCCATCGGCCTTCATCGCATCCTTTCCCACATTCCGGGTATCGGGTACCTGTTTGGCCAGAACAATAATTTTTAAACTTTTCATTGTAATTTCTCTTTTTCAGACGGCAAATATAAAAACTGATCAGCATCCGGCAACAAATCTCTCTGATATGAAGAATGATTCTGGCGAGGAATCGATGACCTTATAAAGAATTGTCGCAAAAAACAGTTGATTGTTCGAAGATGGGGGTAACAAAAAAGGAGCCTTTCAGCTCCTTTTCAGTATTATGCCTGTGCCGTAGGCCCACCAAAATTCATCGGCGGGATCATCGGATCCCCACCTCCGGATATTTTGATGGCTCCATGCACATTCTCGTATTTCTTAAGGTTATCCTGCAATGCCAGCAGTAATCTTTTCGCATGTTCAGGCGTAAGTATGATCCGCGATTTAACATTTGCTTTCGGAATGCCGGGCATGATCCTGACAAAGTCGATCACAAATTCTGAACTGGAATGGGTAATGACAGCCAGGTTGGAATAGGTTCCCTGGGCTACTTCCTCGCTCAGTTCAATGTTCAGCTGTTGCTGCATTTGCATATTATCGCTCATACTTCCTGAATTAATCGATATCATCAAGGGGTTCCTTCAAATCCACCAGTTTGTCGTATTCCGTTTTGGATCCGACAACCAGGTTTTTATATTCCTTCAATCCGGTTCCTGCCGGGATCAGGTGACCACAGATCACATTCTCCTTCAGACCGTCGAGGAAGTCCACTTTACCCATGATGGCAGATTCGTTGAGTACCTTCGTAGTTTCCTGGAAGGAAGCAGCCGATAACCAGCTCCTGGTTTGCAGCGCAGCGCGGGTAATACCCTGAAGTACCTGACTGGAAGTAGCGGGGACAGCATCCCTGGCTTCGATCAGCTTCTTATCCTTCCTCCTGAGCAGCGAGTTCTCATCCCGCAATCTTCTGGCGGAAATAACCTGTCCGGATTTCAGAGTGTCGGAATCACCGGCTTCAACGATGATTTTTTTGTTGTAAATCCAATCATTCTCCTGGAAGAACTCATTTTTGTCGACCACCTGTTTTTCGAGAAAGCGGGTATCGCCCGGATCATCAATTTCCACCTTGCGCATCATCTGGCGGATGATCACCTCAAAATGTTTATCGTTGATCTTTACCCCCTGCATTCGGTATACATCCTGTACTTCATTGAGGATATATTCCTGTACTGCTGTTGGCCCCTTGATGGCCAGGATGTCAGATGGTGTCGTAGCACCGTCAGAAAGCGGAGTACCTGCCCGGATATAGTCATTATCCTGAACCAGAATCTGTTTCGAGAGTGGAACAAGGTATCGTTTCACCTCACCTGATTTGGAGGTAACCACAATTTCTCTGTTTCCTCTCTTGATTTTCCCGAGGGAAACCTCTCCGTCTATTTCAGATACAACCGCCGGGTTGGAAGGATTTCTGGCTTCGAACAATTCAGTAACACGCGGCAAACCGCCGGTGATGTCATCAGCCCTGCCTGCAGCCCTTGGAATTTTCACCAGAACCTGTCCGGCCTTGACCATATCTCCGTTGTTTACGGAAAGGTGACCTCCCACAGGAAGGTTATAGGTGCGGATCAGGTTGTCTTCGTCATCCACAATGCGTAAAGATGGATTTTTAGTCTTATCCCTGGTCTCAATGATCACTTTTTCATTGTACCCGGTTTGCTCATCCGATTCTTCGTGGAATGTTACACCCTCGATAAGGTTCTCAAATTCAATCTTCCCGTTGTATTCGGTGATAATCACCCCGTTGTAGGGATCCCATTCGCAAACATGCTGCCCGCGGGTAATGGAATCACCATTCTTGATGTAAAGCCGGGAACCATATGGGATCGGATGGCTGGAGAGCTGGATATTGGTGTTTTTATCGATAATCTTCAATTCCGCGAGCCGGCTGACCACAATATCCACTTCTTTTCCATCTTTATCGATATGGACAACAGACCTGAGTTCTTCGATCTCAGCAAAGCCGTCATATTTGGAAACAACCGTTGACTGGGCAGAAATGTTACCTGCAATACCCCCGACGTGGAAAGTACGGAGCGTAAGCTGTGTACCGGGTTCACCGATCGACTGGGCAGCGATTACGCCCAAAGCTTCTCCTCTCTGCACCTTTTTGCCGGTGGCCAGGTTGCGTCCGTAACATTTGGCGCAAACCCCGATTTCTGATTCACAGGTCAGGACTGAACGGATTTCAACGCTTTCGATGGGTGAGTCTTCAATGATCAGCGCCAGATCCTCCGTAATTTCGTCTCCTGATTTTACAATCAGATCACCTTTTAACGGATGATAGATATCGTGAACGGAAGTACGGCCCAGAATCCTGTCATACAGCGAAGCCACCACTTCTTCATTGTTCTTGATGGCAGAGGCCACCAGTCCGCGGAGCGTTCCGCAGTCATCTTCCGAAGTAATGACATCTTGTGCCACATCAACCAAACGACGGGTAAGGTAACCGGCGTCAGCGGTTTTAAGGGCGGTATCTGCCAAACCTTTACGTGCACCGTGGGTGGAGATAAAGTACTCCAACACGGATAGACCTTCTTTAAAGTTGGCAAGAATAGGGTTTTCAATAATCTGGGAAGTAGTGGACCCCGATTTCTGCGGTTTGGCCATCAATCCCCTCATCCCGCACAACTGCCGGATTTGTTCTTTGGAACCACGGGCACCGGAGTCGAGCATCATATAAATGGAGTTGAAACCCTGTTTGTCAGAACTGAGGGTTTGCATCACCGAGTTGGTGAGTTTGGCATTGGCATGTGTCCAAATATCAATCACCTGATTGTATCTTTCGTTATTGGTGATGAAACCCATGTTGTAGTTGGCAATTACCTCCTCTACTTCAGAATAGCCGTCATCCACAATTTCCTTCTTGTCGACCGGGATGATGACATCATCAATGTTAAATGAAAGACCACCACGATATGCCCAGTAGTATCCAAGATCTTTAATGGCATCAAGGAAAGCAACTGTTGCCGCATTACCGGTTTTCTTGAAGACATCGGTAATGATATTTCTAAGTGACTTTTTGGTCAGCAGCTGGTTAATAAAACCAACTTCCCTCGGAACGCTTTCATTGAACAGCACTTTCCCGACGGTTGTTTCGATGATGTGGTGGAAATAATCTCCCTTTTCATCCACATCTTCCACTTTTACCTTGATCAGGGCATGCATGCCAACCACTCCCTCATTGAAGGCAATAATTACCTCCTGTGGAGAATAGAATGACATTCCTTCACCTTTAACACCGGGTCTGGGCTTGGTCATGTAGTAAAGACCAAGGACCATGTCCTGGGATGGCACCGTAATCGGAGCACCATTTGCCGGATTAAGGAGGTTATGGGAAGCAAGCATAAGCAGCTGAGCTTCAAGAATGGCTGCATTTCCCAAAGGGAGGTGAACTGCCATCTGGTCACCATCAAAGTCAGCGTTGAATCCCGTACACACCAGCGGGTGGAGCTGAATAGCCTTACCTTCGATCAATACCGGCTGGAATGCCTGTATGGATAAGCGGTGAAGTGTAGGAGCACGGTTCAGCATCACGGGATGGCCCTTCAGCACATTCTCCAGAATTTCCCATACCACGGGATCTTTCCTGTCAACAATTTTTTTAGCTGATTTGACCGTTTTCACTATTCCTCTTTCAATCAGTTTTCTGATTACAAAGGGTTTATATAGTTCGGCAGCCATCTCTTTGGGCAATCCGCATTCATGTAATTTCAGTTTGGGGCCAACCACGATGACGGAGCGTGCAGAATAATCAACACGTTTACCAAGCAGGTTTTGGCGGAAGCGGCCCTGTTTTCCTTTCAGGCTGTCGGACAGCGATTTCAGCGCGCGGTTATTTTCCGTTTTGACAGCATTCACCTTACGGGAATTATCGAAAAGGGAGTCTACAGCTTCCTGCAACATCCTCTTTTCATTCCTGAGAATGACTTCCGGTGCTTTGATTTCAATAAGCCTTTTAAGCCGGTTGTTGCGGATGATTACCCTCCGGTAAAGGTCATTCAGGTCGGAGGTGGCAAACCGGCCACCGTCCAACGGCACCAGAGGCCGGAGATCTGGCGGGATCACCGGCACTACCTTAACAATCATCCATTCCGGCCGGTTCAGGTTTTTACTGGCCCTGAATGCTTCTACCACCTGCAACCGTTTCAGCGCTTCGTTTTTACGCTGCTGGGAAGTTTCAGTCCCTGCTTTGTGCCGAAGTTCATAAGACAACTCATCCAGGTTGGTTTTGGTCAAAATCTGGTAGAGCGCTTCCGCTCCCATTTTTGCCACAAACTTATTCGGATCTTCGTCGTCCAGGTATTGATTGTCCTTGGGCAGGGTATCCAGGATATCCAGGTACTCCTCTTCGGACAGAAAATCAAGCGCTTTGACACCATCGGCGGCCTTTATCCCCGGGTTGACCACCACATATCTTTCGTAATAAATTATAGAATCGAGCTTTTTAGTGGGTAATCCCAGCAAGTAGCCGATTTTGTTGGGCAAAGACCTGAAATACCAGATGTGAGCCACTGGTACTACCAGGGAAATGTGCCCCATCCGCTCGCGGCGGACTTTCTTCTCAGTCACCTCAACACCACAACGGTCGCAAACGATCCCCTTATAGCGGATCCGCTTGTATTTCCCGCAATGACATTCGTAATCCTTTACCGGGCCAAATATTCTTTCACAAAATAATCCATCCCGCTCGGGCTTATAGGTTCTGTAATTGATCGTTTCAGGTTTGAGTACTTCACCATGTGATCTTTCCAGAATTTCTTCGGGAGAAGCCAGGCTGATGGAAATTTTGGCAAAATTGCTTTTTGCTTTATTATCTTTTTTGAATGCCATACAAACTAACCTTTTTTGTTTTGAACACCATTTCTGCTTATTTCCCGGGTATTATTCCATTCTGACACTTAACCCCAATCCCCTGAGTTCATGGAGAAGAACGTTCAGTGACTCCGGAATACCTGGTTGAGGCATAGGTTCCCCTTTCACGATCGATTCATACGCTTTAGCCCTGCCCATGACATCGTCCGACTTAACAGTAAGAATTTCCTGGAGTATATGGGAAGCGCCAAATGCTTCCAGCGCCCAAACTTCCATTTCTCCGAAACGTTGTCCACCGAACTGCGCTTTTCCTCCCAACGGCTGCTGGGTGATCAGTGAGTATGGCCCGATGGAACGGGCATGCATCTTATCTTCCACCATATGACCGAGTTTCATCATATAAATGATACCGACAGTAGCAGCCTGGTCAAAAGGTTCACCGGTTTCACCATCGTGCAGAACGGTTTTTCCATACTTGGGGATCCCGGCTTTTTCGGTATAACTGGTGATTTCATCCAATGTAGCGCCGTCGAAAATCGGGGTGGCGAAAGTCATACCCAGTTCACGACCAGCCCAGCCAAGCACCGTTTCGTAAATCTGCCCAAGGTTCATACGGGAAGGTACTCCCAACGGGTTCAATACGATATCCACCGGAGTACCGTCTGCGAGGAAGGGCATGTCTTCCACACGTACCACACGTGAAACAATACCTTTGTTTCCGTGGCGTCCGGCCATTTTATCGCCGATCTGCAGTTTTCTTTTCTTGGCAATATATACTTTGGCCAATTGAATGATCCCTGCAGGCAGTTCATCACCAATGGTCACATTGAATCTTTCCCTGCGGGAAACTGCCTC
Source organism: Prolixibacteraceae bacterium (assembly GCA_027451165.1). Taxonomy (GTDB): domain Bacteria; phylum Bacteroidota; class Bacteroidia; order Bacteroidales; family Prolixibacteraceae; genus UBA1413. The sequence goes on from DAIDJX010000079.1 coordinate 9,565, forward strand.
AGCTTCTTTGTACTTGACAATGTAATTATTGACCACCCTGAAAATCAGGTCATTCTTGTCCTTGTCGGTTGTCCATTTGGAAGGATTAACCGACAGGTAATCAATTTCCTGCAATTGTTTCAGCGTGAACTTGACCCCTTTGGGAATGATTTCAGTGCCATAGTAATCTTTCACACCCTGGGAAGTTTTGCCCGAAACCAGTTCAAAGAGTTTTTCTTCGAGCTTATACCGTAAGGCTGCCGCTTCTTTGTTGAAACGGTCATCGATCTGGTCAAGCAAAGGTTTCGTTGAGAGTTTCCCTTTTTTATCCTTGGCTACGCGGGAAAAGAGTTTTTTATCGATAACCACGCCGTTCAGCGACGGAGAAGCTTTTAATGAAGCGTCTTTGACGTCACCGGCTTTATCGCCGAAGATAGCGCGGAGCAGTTTTTCTTCCGGAGAAGGATCAGATTCCCCTTTCGGAGTAATTTTTCCGATGAGGATATCGCCAGGTTTGACATTGGCGCCAATCCGGATCAGCCCGTTTTCATCCAGGTTCCGGGTGGCATCCTCACTGACATTCGGGATGTCGGAAGTGAATTCTTCCACACCGCGCTTGGTATCCCTGACCTCGAGGCTGTATTCATCCACATGGACAGAGGTAAAGACGTCATCGCGAACAACCCTTTCCGATACCACGATGGCATCCTCATAGTTATAGCCCTGCCAAGGCATAAAAGCGACCATGAGGTTTCGTCCGAGTGCAAGTTCCCCGTTTTGGGAAGCATAACCTTCGGTGAGCACTTGTCCTGCCTTGATGCGCTGACCTTTTACGACAATGGGTTTCAGGTCAACAGTGGTACCCTGGTTGGTTTTGGCATATTTCGGGAGATCGTAGGTGATCAGCTCAGGATCGAAGCGTACGAATTTATCATCCTCTGAAAGGTCATATCTGACAACAATCTGGCGGGCATCGACATATTCGACCACTCCATCGTCTTCTGCCTTGATAAGGATCCTGGAATCACTGGCAGCGCGACCTTCCAGTCCTGTTCCGACGATCGGGGCTTCAGGTCTCAGCAGGGGCACTGCCTGGCGCATCATGTTGGATCCCATCAGGGCACGGTTGGCATCATCATGTTCCAGGAAAGGAATAAGAGAAGCAGCCACGGAGGCGATTTGATTGGGGCCCACGTCCATCAGTTGAACGGTTTCCACCTCTTCCAGCGGGTAATCGCCATCTTTTCTGGCTTTCACCCTCTGCTGGATGAATTTTCCATCTGTTCCGAGGGCAGCACTGGCCTGGGCAATGGAAATTCCTTCTTCTTCTTCCGCAGTAAGATAGGTTACACCGTCATCAGACAGGTTGACCACCCCATTTTGCACTTTCCGGTAAGGAGTGGCGATAAAACCAAGTTCAGTGATTTTGGCATAAACGCAAAGGGAGGATATAAGGCCAATGTTTGGCCCTTCCGGAGTTTCGATCGGGCAAAGACGGCCATAGTGCGTGTAATGCACGTCGCGCACCTCAAATCCTGCTCTTTCACGGGAAAGACCTCCGGGTCCCAGGGCAGACATTCTCCGTTTATGGGTCATTTCTGCCAGCGGGTTAGTCTGGTCCATAAACTGGGAAAGCGCATTGGTCCCAAAGAAGGAATTAATTACCGATGAAAGGGTTTTGGAATTGATCAGGTCTATTGGGGTAAAAACCTCGTTATCCCTGACATTGATCCTTTCGCGTATGGTACGCGCCAGTCTGGCCAGGCCAACGCCAAACTGTCCGAACATTTGTTCCCCGACTGTGCGCACCCTTCGGTTAGAAAGGTGGTCAATATCATCGACATCTGTTTTGGAGTTTACCAGTTGGATCAGGTATTTAATAATTTCAATAATATCTTCCCTGGTGAGTACACGTGTTTCCATGGCGCTGTTCAGGCCCAGTTTCTTGTTGATCCGGTACCTTCCCACATCACCCAGGTCATATCGTTTGTCAGAAAAGAACAGTTTGTCGATGACATCCCTGGCGGTAGCTTCATCCGGCGGTTCAGCATTTCTCAGCTGCCGGTAAATATGGAGCACTGCTTCCTTTTCTGAGTTGCAGGGGTCTTTCTGAAGTGTATTGTAAATGATGGCATAATCCTGCTGGTTCTGGTCTTCTTTATGAAGCAGAATGGTTTTCACGCCGGCATCTATAATTTCATCAATATGGTCATCTGTAAGGTTTGTTTCCCGGTCAATGATAACTTCATTTCTTTCGATGGAAACCACTTCACCTGTATCTTCATCTACAAAATCCTCCACCCATGATTTCAACACACGGGCAGCAAGTTTCCGGTCTACCACTTTTTTCAGGCCTGTTTTGGAGACTTTTATTTCATCAGCCAGGTCGAAAATTTCCAGGATTTCCTTGTCACTTTCAAATCCGATAGCTCTCAGGAGGGTGGTTACCGGCAATTTCTTTTTACGGTCGATGTAAGCATACATC
>DAIDJX010000080.1 GCA_027451165.1 Prolixibacteraceae bacterium
GGTGAAAAGAACGAAACTGACCGGCATGGCCACTACATCCTGGGGAAATACCGGTGTGGTCATCTACGGGATTGATCCGGAGCAAGAACAACAGGTCACACACATCCACAGGGAGATGGTTCCGGGTGCAGGGACCTACCTGGAGGGACCATCTTCCGGAGAAATACTGATCAGCGATAAAACTGCTGAAATTCTGAAGCTGAAACACTACATGATCACGGAGAAGGTGACAGCGCAGCTTCAGGAGCAGCGGGTTCCCGGTGAGGTACTGGAAAAGATTGCCTCGCTGAAGGATAAAAGATTCCGGTCGCCAAAGGAATTCAGGGAAGCACTGGAGAATATTCCGGATACAAAGGAGTTAAAGAAATATGTCTCCCTGATTATGAAGGAATCACTGGATTACCGGATCAGGAACAAAATCCAGCTGACCTTTTCGGATGAGCATGGGACGCCGGTCCAGGGGATTTTCAGGGTGTGCGGAATTTACAAAACCACCAACACCGGTTTCGACCAGGCAGCTGTTTTTGTGGGGGCTTCCGCTCTGGCTGACTTGTACGGCGGGAAAAAGGTACTGACCCATGAAATGGCAGTTTTACTGGATGATATCCAGGATGCCGTGGAGGTCAGGGATAAGCTGGCTGCACTTTCCCCCGGTAATTCGGTCCGGACCTGGAGGGAACTGGCACCGGATGTAGCCATGGTGGAAGATTACATGGTACTCTATTATTTGATTTTCATCGGGATTATCCTGCTGGCCCTGGCTTTTGGTATCATCAACACCATGCTGATGGCGGTGATGGAGCGGACCAGGGAACTGGGTATGCTGATGGCCATCGGGATGAACCGGAAGAGGGTATTCCGCATGATCATGCTGGAGACCATTTTCCTCACCACGGTGGGCGCTGTGGCCGGAATGGCAGCCGGATGGCTGATCATACATATACTGGGAAGGACCGGCATTCACTTTTCCGGCTGGGGGGAAGGATATGAAGCCATCGGTTATGCTGCCCGTGTCTATCCGGAAGTGGGTCCCGATTTTTTCCTGCTGACCACCTTTATGGTCATTGTTACGGCGACAGTGTCCTCGCTCTGGCCGGCCAGGAAAGCCTTAAGCCTGAAACCGGTGGAAGCGCTGAGAACGGAATGAGATAATTTCGGATTTCGGATGTGCGATTTCGGATTTACATGAATTTCGGAGGGCGGATTTGAGATTTCGGATTTACCTGCGGACCCTCCTGCCTTTCATTCCGAAATCGTACATCCGAAATCCGAAATAAACAGATGAATTGAAAAACAAAATACAATCAGCTATGAAGGTTCTGGAACTGAAAAACGTGAACAAAATCTATAATTCCTCGGAAGTGAAAGTTCATGCCGTGAATGAGGTGACACTTGATTTTCAGGCGGCTGAGTTTACCGCCATCGTTGGCCCCTCGGGTTCCGGTAAAACCACGCTCCTCAACCTGATCGGCGGACTGGACATGCCCACCTCGGGAGAGATCATCATTGATGGGACCGATCTTTCCAGACTGAAACCATCGCAACTGATCGATTTCAGGTTGAACAACATCGGTTTTGTTTTTCAGTCGTATAACCTGATTCCCGTGCTCACCGCAAAGGAGAATGTGGAATTTATCATGACTCTTCAAAAGTGGCCTCAGAAGGAAAAGCAGGAACGGACGCTGGAATTGCTGAATGGCGTCGGTTTGGGTGACCGGATGAACAGCCGTCCTTCAAAGTTGTCGGGGGGAGAGCAACAACGGGTGGCTGTGGCCCGGGCACTGGCCTCCCGGCCAAAATTCGTTCTGGCCGACGAACCCACCGCTAACCTGGATTCCAAATCAGCCACAAAACTGCTGGAGATCATGGAGAAATTAAACCATGAGGAAAAAATCACCTTCATTTTCTCCACGCATGATCCCAGGGTGATGAAAATGGCCCACCGGGTGATCACCCTGGAAGACGGCAAGGTGGTCAGTGATGAGGTACGGGAAGAACCTTCCATTTAAATGCAAAAATGAAAAGATACATCGTATTCCTGTTTTGCCTTTTGGTCTGGATGCCTGTAAAATTGTTTTCACAGAAGAATCCCGGTTTTTCCCTTACAGGCTATCTGACCACCATGCAAAGCTCCTTCTTCGATTCCCTCTCAGGGGCTTTTACCAATGAGAATCTCCTTCACAACCGGCTGAATTTCAAATTTTACCCAAACAAGAACCTGACCCTGGCCCTGGAAATCAGGAACCGGTTCATAACCGGAGACCGGTTAAAGATGGGAAATTTCTTTACCGGCTTTTTCGATAAAGATCCGGGTGTGGCGGATATGTCATGGAATCTCCTGGAAGAGCAGTCTTTTCTCCTGAATACCACGGTTGACCGCTTATGGGCGGACCTTCGCCTGAATAAGGTACAGCTGACCCTTGGCCGGCAACGGATCAACTGGGGTCAGGCGCTGGTCTGGAATCCTAATGATATTTTCAACGCTTACTCGTTTTTTGATTTTGACTATGTGGAACGACCGGGAAGCGATGCCCTCCGGATCCAGTATTATCCCACCTTCTCTTCCACGCTGGAGCTGGCCATGAAAGCCAACCGGGAGGGGGAGGTCACCGCTGCCGGACTTTACCGTTTCAACCGACATGGATATGATATTCAGTTTCTGGCCGGCGTCGCCGACGGTCATGACCTGGTGGCCGGGGCCGGCTGGTCAGGACATTTGGGCAGCCTGGCCTTCCGGGGAGAGGGCAGCTGGTTTGACACGTTCCGGGGTGCCGGGAACAGAAAAGCCACGCTGCTGCTGACTGCCGGCCTCGATAAGTCTTTTAAAAACAATTCCCTGGCCCAGCTTCAGCTGATGTATTGCAACAACCCCTTTGACCTGGATGACCTGACCAATCTGTACTACAACCTGCTTTCCACACGCGATCTGGCCTATTCCCGGTTTTCGGCATTCGGGCAATATGTCTGGAAAGTGACCCCTTTGCTGAACCTGAGCCTGTCGGGGATGTGGTTCCCGGACCTGGATGGATGGTTTGCCGGCCCGTCACTCGATTATTCCCTGGGAGAGAATCTCGATTTTTCACTGATCGGCCAGCATTTTGAAATCCGTACAAGCAGCTATGAGACTATGCTGAACCTGGCCTTCCTGCGGGTCAGGTACAGTTTCTGATGTTTTATTGTTTAACTTTACGGCATCAAATCGAAATTATGGAACCGGCTTCCTGAAAGCCTGATTTATTTCTGAAGATAACCTAAAAAACCATGGACCATGAGACGCGTTCTGTTTTTACTTATCGCATTACTTCTTCTGGCAGCGCCTGCCAGCCTGAAGGCCATCAGGGTGTGTCACGATTATACCTTTTACCGGGTATTCCGCACCGATCCTGATCCTCCGGGAGGAGCCATGTCAAAAAAATCTTCCTACCTGAGCGCAGACTCCCTGCGCAGGGTGCTGAAAAAGAACGGATACAACAGCTTTTCCGTGCTCAACTCCTACCAGCTGCCCAATTTTCCGAAGATCCTGAAACCGGGCTATGTGGTCATCGTTGAAGATGCCCATTCCGGATTTATCAATGAAAAAGCGAATGTGGACCATTTTCTGCAGCCTTCAAAAAGCATCGGTAAATATTTCAGTGTCAAGGAGGTGGAAGAAAAATACAAGGCTCCTCTGAAAGAAAATGAAAAAGGAGGTTTGTTCCTGAATGATACATGGAAGACATTTGTGGAGAGGAGATTTTCCCCGAACCCGATAGGAAAAATTGAAATTTGGAGAAAGTAAAAACCTGCTGTCCGGAAAGTTACCGTTCCGAATGTGCAGTACTAAATCATGAATTATGAAGGGATTTTTTATAATTGCCTGCCTGATTTGCATGGCGTCACTCATTTCACCGGCCCAATCCTATGTTCCTGAGCTGGCAAACAGTAAAATTCTGGTAAAGCCGGTCGCTCCGGTGAAAGCATATGCTTTTCCGCTAAAGGATGTCAGGCTGCTGACAGGCACTCCCTTCAAAAATGCCATGGATAAGGATATGGCTTATCTGTTGGAGATTGAACCTGGACGGCTTTTATACCGTTTTTACCAGAATGCCGGATTACCCGTGAAAGGGGAAATTTACGGGGGCTGGGAAAAGGAAGGCCTCTCGGGGCATACCCTCGGGCATTATCTGTCGGCATGTGCCATGGCCTACGCTGCCACCGGGGATACAGCCTTCCGCAACAGGGTTGATTTTATTGTTTCAGAACTTGCCATCTGCCAGAAAGCCCGGCATTCCGGCTATGTGGGGGCCATTCCAAATGAAGATACCCTTTGGGCCAAAGTGTCGCGCGGGGAAATCAAATCAGGCGGTTTTGACCTGAACGGCGCCTGGTCGCCCTGGTACACGGTTCATAAAGTAATGGCCGGACTGACAGACGCCTGGTTCTATGCAGAGAACAAACAGGCCCTGGAGGTGGTAACGGGAATGGCTCAATGGACGGGAAACATCCTCCGGAACCTAACGGAAGACCAGCGCTTGAAAATGCTGCGCTGTGAGTATGGCGGGATGCAGGATGTGCTGGTCCAGTTGTATTCGCTGACCGGGGACAAGTCATTCCTCGATCTTTCCTATAAATTTGACGACGATTTTATTATGGGTGAACTGGCTAAGGGCAACGATCCCCTGGTCGGAAAACATTCCAACACCAATGTTCCGAAGGCCATCGGCGCAGCCCGTCGCTACGAACTGACGGGCAAAACAGAGGATCACCGGATTGCCTCCCTGTTCTGGGATATTGTGGCCAGGCACCATTCCTATGTTATCGGCGGCAACAGCAATTATGAATACCTGGGGGAACCTGACCACCTGAATGACCGCCTCAGCGACAATACCTGCGAGACCTGCAATACCTACAACATGCTCAAGCTCACCCGGCACCTGTTCGCCTGGGAGCCCGACAGCAAACTTTTTGATTTCTATGAACGGGCGTTGTACAACCACATTCTCTCTTCCCAGCATCCGGAAGACGGCATGATGTGCTATTTCACCCCCCTCCGGATGGGCACCAAAAAGGAGTTCAGCGATCGCTTCAATACCTTTACCTGCTGCGTGGGCAGCGGGATGGAAAACCATGTCAAATATGCCGAAGCCATTTACAGTGAGTCTGCCGCAGGCGATTTGTATGTCAATCTCTATATCCCTTCGGAATTGAACTGGAAGACCAGAAATGCTTCCATCAGGATGGAAACCGGCTTTCCCTACAATACACAGGTTGCTGTTACACTTAGCATTCAGGAGAGCCAGACTTTTTACCTGTTGCTCAGACAGCCTGCCTGGACCAAAATAGGGATGGCCGTTTCTGTTAACGGGAAACAGATAGAAACTGAAGTGAATGCCTCCGGATATATTGCCATAAAACGGAAATGGAAAAGCAACGACAGGGTTGAAGTCATGTTGCCCATGGGGCTGTACACAGAAGCGATGCCCGACAATCCCAACCGGGTGGCCTTTCTTTTCGGTCCTGTGGTTCTTGCGGCCAACCTGGGCGATAAAATGCCCGATCCGGTGATGGGCGTTCCGGTTTTGCTTACAGATAACCGCAGGATCAGTGACTGGCTGATTCCGGACGACTTCAGCCAGCTGAGGTTCCGGAGCAAAGGTACCGGTCAGCCTGAAGATATTATCCTGGAGCCGTTTTACACTTTGTACAACAAATATTACAGCGTCTATTTTGATTTCTTTACGCCGGAAGCCTGGACAGCCCGGAAAGCAGAATATGAGGCTGACAAACGTAAACAACAGCGGATTGAAACGCTTACCATCGATAATTTCAGGATCGGAGAAATGCAACCGGAGCGCGACCATAACCTGAAAGCCACGGAGCGGTCGTATGTGGATGAGGCTTTGGGCAGAAAAGGCAGGGAAGCGAGACGTGACAACTATTTTACCTTTACCATGAAAGTCAATCCGGGTACAGAAAATGTACTGCTCCTTACCTATATTGGCGATGATAAAGACCGCAAATTCGATATCCTGGTGGATGGAGTAAAGCTGTCCTATGTGGAATGGAACGGCGGAACCACCGGAAAATTTTATGATGTGGAATATGCGATACCGTCTGAAATGATTGCCGGCAAAACTTTCGTAACTATTAAAATAGATGCGTCCCACGGAAAAACTGCCGGCCGGATTTTTGGTGCCAGGATGCTCCGGGGCAAATTGTAACTGTAATGGTTTTCAGGAAGCCATCTCAGAACAGGCCTTCCAAAGAGAGGTACCGTTCACCGGTATCGTAACAGAAGGTGAGAATTCTTGAACCTTTTGGTAGTTCGTGAAGTTTCTTGCCGACAGCAGCCAGAGAAGCTCCTGAGGAAATACCGCAAAGCAGTCCTTCTCCCCTGGCTGCTCTTTTTGCAAAATCATAGGCATCCTCTTTGGACACCGTAATTACACCATCTAAAAGAGAAGTATTCATAATGGAGGGAATAAAGCCTGCGCCAATACCCTGAATCGGGTGGGGGCCGGGATTGCCTCCGCTCAGCACCGGGGAGAGTTCAGGTTCCACCGCAAATACTTTCAGCGAGGGAAAGTGAGTTTTCAATATTTCCGTAACCCCGGTGATATGTCCGCCTGTTCCAACCCCGGTGATGAGGTAATCCAGGCCGTCCGGAAAGTCATTGATGATTTCCAGTGCTGTGGTGCGCCGGTGTATGTCGACATTGGAGGGATTGTCAAACTGCATGGGCATCCACGAATCCTGAATTTCAGACAGAAGCTCCCTGGCTTTTTCGATGGCTCCTTTCATCCCCTTTTCCCGGGGGGTGAGGACAAATTCTGCGCCATAAGCGCTCATCAGTTTTCTTCGCTCCACCGACATCGACTCAGGCATTACCAGGATCAGCTGGTATCCTTTGACGGCAGCCACCATTGCCAGGCCAATGCCCGTATTCCCGGAAGTAGGTTCGACGATGGTGCTTCCCGGTTTCAGTAATCCCTTTTCTTCAGCATCAGTCACCATGGCCAATGCAATGCGGTACTTGATACTTCCTCCGGGATTGGCCCGTTCCAGCTTGATCCAAACCTCGTATGCCGGGTCAAACAACCTGTTGAGGCGGAGATGTGGGGTATTCCCGATGGTCTCCAGAATATTTTTTGCTTTCATACAGAATTTCCTTTTTTCCTTTCAGATAAACACTTAACCGGCGATAAAGTTAATATTTACCACGCATTTCTTATTCGCTAACGATAAATCAGATATAAATACTATCTTTGCAGCCTTATATTATTTAATGACGTTCAGAAATTTAGGAATTATTGAGCCTATCCTCCAGGCATTATCGGCGGAAGGCTACACGCAACCCACCCCCATTCAGGAACAAGCCATTCCCATTCTTTTACAGGGAAAAGATTTACTGGGCTGTGCCCAGACAGGTACCGGAAAGACTGCAGCTTTTGCTATTCCCATATTACAGCATTTGTACAGGGAGCAGCGCTCAGTCCGGAATTCCGGGAAAATACGCGCACTTGTTGTTACCCCTACCCGGGAACTTGCCATACAAATCGGAGAAAGTTTTACCACCTATGGTAAATTCACCGGAGTTACAAACACTGTTATTTTCGGCGGCGTTAAGCAACATGCCCAGGTACAGGCGCTCCAACAGGGTGTCGATGTGCTGGTGGCTACTCCCGGACGGTTGCTGGACCTGATGGATCAGGGATACATTACCCTTGACCAAATTGGTTATTCCGTTCTGGATGAAGCCGACCGTATGCTCGATATGGGTTTCATCCATGATATCCGGAAGATTATCACCCGGTTGCCTTCCAAACGGCAATCCCTCTTTTTCTCAGCCACCATGCCACCCGATATCGTGGAGCTTTCTAAGAAAATATTAGGGAATCCTGAGAAAATTACGATTCATCCTGAAATTACCACCGCGGAAAAAGTAAGACAGTCTCTCTATTTTGTTGAAAAACAGCAAAAGCCCGGTTTATTGATTCACTTGCTGAATAAAAAGCCGGGAGCTTCAGTGCTTATTTTTTCAAGAACCAAGCATGGGGCCGACAAGATTGTACGACTGCTGAAAAAAGAGAAAATCGATGCTGCTGCCATTCACGGCAACAAATCGCAAAATGCCCGTCAACTCGCGCTTGGCAATTTCAAAAGCGGCCATTCCAATGTGCTCGTGGCTACCGACATTGCTGCCCGCGGTATCGATATTGAAGATTTGCAGCTGGTCATCAATTATGACCTGCCCAATATACCGGAGACCTATGTCCACCGCATTGGCAGGACTGGCAGGGCCGGAGCAGGTGGCAACGCAGTGTCTTTTTGTGATGCGGAGGAAAAGAGTTATCTTCATGATATTCATCGCCTCATTGGGAAATCAATTCCTGTTATGGAACATCCTTTTATGGGAACGGGTGACGGAAAGGTTGCCGCAACGATGCAACTGCAGGAAGCTGAGGTGATCAGAAAAAATCAAAAGCAGGGAACATCCATCCGGACAAAAGGTCAGAATGGAACCTATTCCGGAGCAAGGATGAAAGAAGTACAATCTGTAAGCATTCCTGGCAAATTGGAACACAAACATTCCGGACAGGCAGCGGGTATGGAAAGCTCGAAAAGAATTATCCACCTGAGAAGAAATTGAAAGCAGACTAAAAAATAATTAGTATATTACTAAGAACATCAATTAATTAACAACATGTACAAAGGAAAAGTCAAATTTTTCAATGAATCCCGTGGATTCGGGTTCATTCAGGACAAAGACTCCGCTAATGAGTATTTTGTCCACTCTTCAGGTTTAGTTGACCACATCTGGGAAAATGATGAGGTTACCTTCGAACTGAAAGAAGGCAGAAGAGGGGTAAATGCAGTGAATGTCAAGAAAGCATAATCTGAAATATTACCAGCGTTTTAATAGAAATTCCGGGAGAAAAATAGCTCCCGGAATTTTTTTTACCATTCGACTATCCTAATCTGTTAAGATTTTTCAAAAAACCTGCGTTTAAAATAAAGCGCCACATTCACTAAAAGAACCAGTACCGGTACTTCCACCAGCGGTCCGATCACCGTGGCGAAAGCAGCCTGCGATTCTATTCCGAATACGGCAATGGCAACGGCAATGGCCAGCTCAAAATCATTGCTGCCGGCAGTGAATGCCAGCGTGGTTGACTTTTCATAACCGGCCTTCATCCACCGCGCAATAAAAAAGGTGACAAAAAACATCAGGGCGAAATAAATGGTATAAGGAATCGCCACACGCAAAACATCCAGCGGCAACTCAATGATCTTTTCCCCTTTCAGCGAGAACATCACAAAAATGGTGAACAACAGGGCGATGGGTGTCAGCCAGGAAGCTTTGGGAATGAACCGGTTGAAATACCAGTCGCTTCCTTTCCATTTCCGCAACAGAAGATTGGTGATCAACCCTGCTGCAAAAGGTATCCCGAGATAGATCAGGACAGTGACAGCAATTTCAGAAACAGAGACATGCACGATGGTCCCTTTCAGACCGAAAAGTGGCGGGAGGAGTGTAATAAAGACCCAGGCATAGACGGAATAGAGAAAGACCTGGAAAATGGCGTTAAAAGCTACCAATCCGGCAGCCAGTTCGGTATCCCCTTTGGCAAGGTCGTTCCAAACCAGCACCATGGCAATGCAACGGGCCAGACCGACCAGGATCACCCCCACCATGAGCCCGGGATGGTTGTGCAGGAAAACGATGGCCAGAAAAAACATAACCAGCGGGCCGATGATCCAGTTCTGGGTCAGGGACAGGCCCAGCAATTTTACATTTTTAAATACCAGCGGAAGCTTTTCATACTTCACCTTGGCCAAGGGGGGAAACATCATCAGGATCAGCCCGATGGCAATGGGAATATTGGTGGTTCCCGAACTCATGGAGTTCCAGAAACCGGAGATACCCGGCGCAAAATAACCTATACCTACTCCGGCTGCCATGACCAGGAAAATCCACAGGGTGAGATAACGGTCGAAAAATCTGAGTTTCATGAGCTAATTTGAAAATTTGAAGATTTGAAAATTTGAAAATGCAACTGTTTACAAATTACTTTTCTGCATAAACAGTAATACTGAAGATGCCAAATCCCGACTGTTTGAATGTTTTCAGTTGTTCAGGGGTGATGTAATCCAATAATAAATCATCCGGTAGTAAATCCTGACGCGATTTTTGGATGGTCACGTTATTCAGACCGGCATTTTTCATGATATCCAGGTATTCATCCATTTGAATAGCGCCGGATACACAGCCTGCATACATTTCGGCAGCTTCCTTCACTTCAACGGGCAAATCTCCTTTGATGACAATATCTGAAACGGAAAGGTGGCCTCCCGGTTTCAGCACCCTGAAAATTTCATCGAAAGCTTTCTTTTTGTCAGGGACCAGGTTCAGTACACAGTTGCTGATCACCACATCGGCGGTATTGTCATCCACAGGCATGTTTTCAATGTCACCCAGCCGGAATTCCACATTGCTGAAACCCAGCTTTGCCACATTCGCCCTGGCTTTTCCGATCATTTCTTCTGTCATGTCTATTCCTATGACATGGCCGTGTTCCCCGGTAAGCGCCCTGGCCACAAAACAGTCGTTCCCTGCTCCCGAACCCAGGTCAATGACGGTATCCCCGGGATTAATCCTGGCATATTCAGTGGGGATTCCGCAACCCAATCCAAGGTCAGCCTCCCGGTTATAGCCCGTTAAATCACTGTAATTTTCACTGAATACGGTATAATCCACTTCAGAGCCGCAGCAGGATGTACCACAACCACAGGAAGTATTCTGTACATAAGATTTCCGGGCGATTTCACCATATTTTTCCCGGACGATCATTTTTAATTCTTCTGGTTTCATAAAAAAACAATTTGAAAATTTGATGATTTGAAAATTTGATAATGCTTATTCAGATTTAGATGAGCTGATTATTTTAGACAGGATCTTTATAATCGGCTGAAGACTATTTGATAAAGATTCATTTTTCGGATAGTTTTTGGAAAGAGAACAAAGCAATAACCAATATTCTGTTTCATCGGCTTCTTTGGCTGCAATTTTCATCTTGTGGATAAAATCTGCCTTGCTTTCAGCATTTTGGGCCTCTCTGATATTTGCACCGATTGAAGTTCCGGATTTAATAAGTTGTCTGGCAATTCCATATTTTTTACTTTCTTCCAAGAGTTCTGAATATTCAATGATATCAAGTGCAAATTCCAAAGAAAGTTTTACAATTAAATTCTCTTTATCATTTCTCATAACATTATTTTTTTAAAAAGGGTTAACAAAGTTATTGATTATCAATGCTTTTTCGCATTTTCAAATCTTCAAATTTTCAAATCTTCAAATTCTCTTCATAAAATTTAAAGAACGCTTTTTTAATTTCATCCCTCACCCGGTAATATTCGCTTTGGATGAATTCCGGTGTTCCGGTGGCATGGGAGGGGTCATCAAATCCCATGTGGAGGCGGTTTTTTACTTTGCCGGAAAATACCGGGCAGTTTTCGTTGGCTCCTCCACAGACCGTGATCACATAATCCCATTCTTCTCCGAGGTACATGGAGACGGGATCGGAGGTATGGTGGCTGATGTCGATCCCGGCCTCCTTCATCACTTCCACCGCTTTGTGATTCAGTTTTCCGGAAGCTTCCGTTCCGGCGGAGCAGACGGTCAGCCCGGGATCGAATGATTGCAGAAAGCCATGGGCCATCTGACTTCGGCAACTGTTGCCGGTGCAAAGGATCAAAATCTTCATAAAAGATTTATTTAAATTAAATCTTATACATACTGATTAGGATAAGTTTATGATCATCAGGAAGTTCACATTGTCTCTTAGTTACCCATTCCATGATCTCTGATATCGGAGGTTCCGGAGTGCAGTGCCAGGGAGGAGCTATGAATTCTATA
>DAIDJX010000081.1 GCA_027451165.1 Prolixibacteraceae bacterium
TAGGGGGTTTCATCGCTTTCAAACCGCTTCAGTTCAGGCGTCTTCAGGACAAACCGGATTATCCCGGAATCGGAATAGATGGTTTCAAAATTCTCTGCATGAACAGTGGGCAGGATTTCAGAAGAACTGAAAGCCTTGATCTTTTCTATGTCGTTGACACAGCCGGCGGGGAACAGGGAAAGCAGGCAAATCCCGGTCAGAAACCGGAAACAACGCTGCGTCCCCTGAAAGATGCTTCTTTTATTGATGTTACATACCATAGTTGTGCTCAACTTCAAATATTGGTGCAAAGAGATGAATTTCTCAGGAATATGCCAACAACCAAGCAATTAAAAGAGGTTAAAGAATGTCAACAGGGTCATCAGGATAGATCGTCATGCTGATATCAAGGGCTTTTACCGAATGTGTCAGCGCTCCGACCGAAATGAAATCCACCCCGGTTGCCGCAACCGCAGCAAGCCGCTCGGGTGACATATTCCCGGAAGCTTCGGTTTTTGCCCTCCCGTTGATCAGCTGCACCGCCTGGCCCATGGTGTTATTGTCCATGTTGTCGAGCATAATGATATCGGCGGCTACCTCAAGGGCTTCAGCCACTTCCGTGAGGTTGCAGGTTTCCACCTCGATCAGGATGCCCTTTCCCACTTTTTCCCGGATGGTTTTGACCGCCGGGGTAATCCCGCCTGCAACGGCAATGTGGTTGTCCTTGATCATAACCATATCAAAAAGCCCCATCCGGTGGTTAGAAGCTCCACCGGCCCTGACAGCATATTTGTCCAGCAACCGGAATCCGGGAAGGGTTTTTCGTGTATCCAGAATTTTGGTAGTGGTTTCCTCCACAATTTTCTGATAGGCTGCGGAAGCGGTAGCCACGCCTGACATCCGCTGCATAAAATTAAGGGCGGTACGCTCGCCGGTCAGCAATACCCTGTAATCGGCTTCAAAGGTCACTATGACATCGCCCTTTTTGACAGGATCTCCGTCTTTAAGCACCGGCATCCATTTCAAATCACCCCCCAGACGGTGAAATACCATCTCTGCCACCTCCAGTCCGGCAACTACTCCATCAGCTTTAGCCCTCATATCCGCTTTCTTCCGGATACCTGACGGGATCAGGTTCCCGGTGGTGATGTCTCCCGGGCCAACATCTTCCCGGAGGGCCATCCCGATCAGGATGGCTGCTGCCTCTCGCTCGTGCTGATTCAGTTTCATATTTTGTGGTTCTATTGTTTGTCTCTTACCGCTTCAAATACTGGTTGCTTCCCTCTTGCCTGTATAATATGCACCCGGAAACGTTCATCCTCTTGTGTAAAATCTTCCCGGATATGACCGCCCCGGCTTTC
Organism: Prolixibacteraceae bacterium; assembly: GCA_027451165.1. Classification (GTDB taxonomy): domain Bacteria; phylum Bacteroidota; class Bacteroidia; order Bacteroidales; family Prolixibacteraceae; genus UBA1413. The sequence continues at coordinate 1,341 of DAIDJX010000081.1, forward strand.
CTTCCTGAGCAAGGCTGCTTTCCCAATCAAAAGACAAATTTCAACTATATTGCTGATTTTAAAAAGGTTGTAATTGTTATGGTGCTTGGTAACCTTTTCCCTGATCTCTTTGATTCTTGCCACAGCCTCCTCCATTTGTGGTTTATTCCGGATGATGCCCAATTTAGCAGACATCAGCGCTGCCAGTTCATTTTTCAGATCCAGGAATTGCTGCTCATGATCGGGGGAAACGGTAAACGGGGCAACTTTCCCGATTTTAACTTCTACAGGACTAACCGCAGCCGCGGCCTCACTGGCCCGTTTCCCGAAGACCAGACATTCCAGCAGGGAATTGCTGGCCAGGCGGTTTGCGCCCATCACCCCCGTAGAGGCAGCCTCTCCGCAGACAAACAATCCTTTCAGGTTGGTTTCGCCGTTCAAACCCGTCCGGATACCACCCACCATATAATGTGCGGCCGGTGCAACCGGAATCAGGTCACGGGCCATATCAATGCCCGACTCCCTCAGCTTTTGATCAATGTTGGCAAATCGCTTCCTGATTTTATCGGGAGGCAGATGACCCAGGGAAAGAAAAACAGAATCATTGCCATGATCCCTCATCTGGGTGAAAATGTTGTAAGCAACCACATCCCTTGGAGCAAGTTCAGCCAGGGGATGCACCGCTTTCATAAACCTTTCCCCCCGGCGGTTCAGCAGATATGCGCCTTCCCCCCTGACGGCCTCACTGATCAGAAAAGCATCTTTGCCGGGTAATTGCAGGGCGGTGGGGTGAAACTGGACAAATTCCATATCAGCCACCCGTGCACCCGCCCGGAAGGCCAGGGCAATGCCATCGCCGGTGGCCGTATGCGGATTGGTGGAACGGTCGTAAACCCGTGAAAGCCCGCCGGTAGCCATAATTACCGCCTTTGCCCTGAAAATGATGTTCTCCCCGGTGAAAAAATCAAGTCCCTGGACGCCAGCTACCGATCCGTTAATGACCAGCAGTTTCACCACCGCCGTGAATTCAAACGGGAAAATATTAGTTTTTTCAACCACCTTTTGCAGGACAAAGCGGGTAAGTTCCTTTCCGGTGGCATCACCACCCGCATGAAGAATCCTGCGCCTGCTGTGACCACCCTCCAATCCGAGGAGGATGTTCCCTGCTGCATCCCTGTCGAAAGGCATGCCTATGTCGATCAGTGCACCAACACGCTCCCTGCCCTCACGCACCAACACCTCCACCGCATCATAGTCGCAGAGTCCGCGGCCAGCCACCAGGGTATCCCCGATGTGCAGGTCATTGCTGTCATCGGCCCCGGAAACAGCCGCAATCCCCCCCTGTGCAAACCAGGAATTACTGGTATCCAGTTCCGACTTGGTTATGATGGCCACCTTTCCGAAGCGGGAAGAATGCCAGGCAGCAGTCAGACCAGCCAGTCCGCTGCCAATGACAAGGGTATCAAATTCCAGTTGCTTCATCTGCAAATGTTTTGGCTTGCAAAAGTAGTATTTATGTTTTAATAGGGGATTAACAAATTAACCCAGCAACGGAAGTATTTCTGTCAGAGTATTCAGCGTCATATAGTGGGCATCCGGCATTTCATGTTCCAACACCTCTTCATGTTGCCAGGTGACATGAAAAGGAATATGTATGCCATAGCCACCCAGCCGGATAACCGGCAGAATATCTGATTTCAGGGAGTTTCCCACCATCAGGAACTGATCCGGTTTAATATCCAGGTGATTCATCAGCTTCCGGTAATGGTCTTCTGTTTTATCGCTCATGATTTCAATGTGGTGGAAAAAATTGCTGATGCCGGAATTTTTCAGCTTACGCTCCTGGTCCAGCAAATCACCTTTGGTAGCTACGATCAGCCGGTAGCGGGATGCAAGTGTCGCAAGCACCTCCGGAACTCCGGGAAGCAAAGGGTTGTGCTGGCTGATCTGTGCCTTGCCCAGTTCAAGAATCTTCCTGATCTCTCCGGCAGTGACCTTTCCCCCGGAAACAAGGATGGCTGTTTCTATCAGGGAGAGCATAAAAGCCTTGCTGCCATATCCATACAACTCCAGGTTGCCAATTTCCACCTGAAACAAGTGCCGGTTGATCTCCTCCTCATTCAGGTATGCTTTCAGAAGGGTACAAAACTGCTTCTCGGTCTCCCGGTAAAAGGGTTCGTTCACCCAAAGGGTATCATCGGCATCAAAACCAATGACCTTGATTTTTCTGACATCAGGATGCATGATCCATTGAATTTGACCGAAAAATAATCATTCCGGAGAGGAAATGGTCATTATTCAGGGAAAATCGACTAAATATCCTATTTTTACAACTTCTACTTCAGATTATGATTAAACTGTCATTTATTAAAGCGGTTCTCCTGGCAGCCATGATCATGGGATTTGCCACGGGACAAGCCTCCGGTCAACTCCTCCATCCAAAATTTGAGTTCAGGGGAGTTTGGGTGGCCACAGTCAACAACATCGACTGGCCTTCACAGCCGGGACTGCCGGTGGAAACCCAGAAAAAAGAGGTGATCAGCATGCTGAACCTCCACAAGAGCCTGGGCATGAATGCCATTGTACTGCAGGTAAGGCCCTGTTCCGACACATTTTATCCCTCCCCGCTGGAACCGTGGTCGAGATACCTGACCGGAATTCCGGGGAAACCTCCGGAACCCTTCTGGGACCCGCTCCGTTTCTGGATCGACGAATGTCACCTTAGGGGCATGGAACTGCACGCCTGGCTAAATCCTTACCGCATTGCCCAACATGCGAATGAACCACTGGCTTATGACCACAAGATATTTTCCAAACCGGAATGGGCCATTATCTACGGCGATAAAATCTATTTTGACCCCGGAATTCCAGGTACAAGAGACTATGTCACCAGCGTGGTTTGCGACATTGTCAGGAGGTACGATGTGGATGGTATCCATATGGATGACTATTTTTATCCCTACCCCACCAAAGATCCATTTCCCGATGAAGGTTCCTTCAAACGCTTCAGCAGGGCTTTTCCTGCAGAGGAAAAAGAAGCCTGGAGGAGGGAAAATGTGGATATCCTGATAAAAATGATCAGCGATTCCATCCGGGCTATCAACCCTCATGTGAAATTCGGGATCAGTCCCTTCGGAGTCTGGCGGAACCTGACGGATGATCCCTCCGGATCGGCCACCAAAGCCGGGATTACCAATTACGATCATTTATACGCCGATATCCGGAAATGGCTGAAAGAAGGATGGATCGACTATGTGGTGCCACAGATATACTGGGAGATCGGACATAAACTGGCTGACTTTAAAACGCTGTGTGAATGGTGGAATGCCAACAGTTTCGGCCGTAATCTTTACATCGGACTCGCGCCGTATAAAATTGATTCCAAAGCCACGGTGGATGCCTGGAGAAAAAAGGACCAGCTTCCAGACCAACTGGAACTGCTGAGAAAATATCCAAACATCTCCGGATGTATCTTCTTCAGCAGCCGGAGTTTCACCAAAAATCTGCTCGGGTTCCAGGACAGCCTGAAAAACAGGCTCTTCAAGCATGCCTCCCTTACCCCTCCATTAGCCTCATCACAGACAAACCTGCCGGATCCACCAACCAATGTTTCCGTCAGCGGACGGAAAGTACGCTGGGAAGGGCCAATTGCAGGTTCAACTGGTGCAAGATCATACAGTTATCTGATTTACCTTAATCAACCCAATGAATTGTTCGACCCCGGCAACAGCCTGAAAATAGTTGGGTATACGCAGGAGCCCCAGGCTGAACTTCAAAAGAAAAGGGAAAGAAAGAAAAAAAACTGGAGTCTCAGGGTAACCACCCTTGACCGTGACCACCGGGAAAGCCTACCCTCCACCCCGGCCTCCATCAGGTATTAGTTTTTTAACTGAATGTATATGTATCGGTTAACGTCAGAAAACGAATTAAAAAAGTACGGAAAAACCTGGTCTCTTTCCGCAAAAGCCCTGGCCCTGGCCAATCAGCAGAAAGCCTGCTGGCCGCTGGCCGGGAATAACTACCGCGCGTTGAAAAACAGCAGGGAATCGGAGATCAGTTTTGGAACCTTTGTGGTAAAATACCAGTTCAACCCGGAAAGAATCCGCTCTTCTGCGGCCAATACATCCCCGGAAGCTATTTCATCCCGGCCCTGTTTTCTGTGCCCGGGAAACCTGCCGGCTGAACAGGCAGGCATTCCGGTTGCCGGCCGGTTCATCCTGCTGGTCAATCCCTACCCTATTTTTCCCGTACACCTGACCATCCCCTCCACACTACATACACCACAGCGCATTGATGGAAGCATAGATGCTTTGCTGGAAATCAGCAGATTGCTTAACGAGTTTGTTGTTTTTTACAACGGTCCGAAATGTGGTGCCTCTGCTCCGGATCATCTCCATTTCCAGGCCGGTATCCGTGGAATTCTTCCCCTGGAAGATGATCTGGATACACTGGTAACGGCCCATTCCCAAATCAATTCGGTGGACAGCGATGTCCGGATTTATGCACCCGGAAATTATCTTCGCAGGATTCTCATACTCCGATCGGCATCGGCAGAATCCCTCCAAAAAAGACTTTCCACCATCATCAACCTCCTTCCGGCAGAGCAAGGGGAAGAACCCATGGTCAATATCCTGACCTGGTACAATGCCCCGGAATGGACAGTTGCACTCTTTCCAAGGGCCAAACAACGACCCTGGCAATATTTTGCCGATGATTTTGACAAATTGGTCATCAGTCCGGCCGCCGTGGAATTGGGCGGATTGGTCGTGCTGCCCAGGGAAGAAGATTATTTTAAACTCTCCGGAAAAGAACTGGCTTCGGTCTTTGAACAGGTAACTTTGGGTAAAGAGGACTTTGAAGCGCTCAAAATGAAGATTGCCGGTTCATCTTCCCAAAGCTGAAAATCGCCGGATCGACAGTTTCCGGAATCCTATTCTTTTACTACCTTCGCAGGTACGGAAAAATCAGATCAAAACCATGACTATTCAACCAACGCTGGCTGTTGGTATTATGGCCGGCCCATCCATCGATTTCAGCCTGGGAAGCCCTTATCAGACCGGTGACCTCCTGCTCCCACCCGGAACGTATTCGGCAGGCAGATCAAAGGCTTGCCTATGGCTGCAGGGAATGGGAATAAGTTGTAAGGCTGAAAACCAGCTGATCCTTACACCTGCGGAAGACTCAGGCTATTTCGACCTGAAGGACGTAACCATCGGGATCGCCTTTCATTGGGAACAAAAAGAAGATCAACGCTTTACCGGTGGACTGACATTCATCCCCGAAGGAGAGAACATCCGGGCAATTAATACCGTATTGCTGGAAGATTATCTTAAAAGCGTCATATCCAGCGAGATGAGTCCGACTGCCTCTGCAGACCTGCTAAAAGCCCATGCGGTGATCTCGAGGAGTTGGTTGCTGGCCCAGATGGAAAAAAGGAAACAAATTGCCGGTTCGGGTAAAGCCTATCAAACCGCTGTAATCACCCCCGAAGAAATTGTGCGCTGGTACGACCGGGAAGACCATCTCCATTTTGATGTATGCGCCGATGACCATTGCCAGCGTTACCACGGGATTACCAAAATTATGACGGATAAAGCCATTGGCGCTGTTGAAGCCACTTCCGGAGAAATCCTGATGGCAGGCGAAGAAATTTGTGATGCCCGGTTTTCCAAATGCTGTGGCGGCATTTCCGAAAGCTTTGAAAAAGTGTGGGAACCGGTACCAAAATCATATCTTACCGCTATCACCGACAGGAATCCTCCGGGTATGCCCCCTGTGGTTGACCTCAGGCCGGAGCAGGAAGCCGCCGCCTGGATACTTTCCCAACCGGAAGCCTTTTGCAACAACAGTAACCCGGAAATCCTGCGTCAGATTCTCCCTGATTTTGACCGTAAAACCACTGATTTCTTCCGCTGGAAGGTGGAATATAAACAGGAAGAACTTGCTGAACTCATCCGGAAAAGGTCGGGAATTGATTTTGGAAAAATCATCCGGCTTGAACCGCTCGAGCGTGGCTTCTCCGGCAGAATCATCAGACTTAAAATTTCCGGAACCAAACAAACCATTGTGGTGGGAAAAGAACTGGAAATCCGGAAATGGCTTTCGCCGTCTCATCTGTACAGCTCAGCCTTTGTGGTGGAATACGGGGAAATGACGGGTGAAATTCCCGGTATCCTTATCCTTCGGGGAGCCGGTTGGGGACATGGTGTAGGTTTGTGCCAGATCGGAGCCGCCGTCATGGGAGAATTGAATTTCACATACAGAGAGATACTTGCCCATTATTTTAAAAACGCTGAACTCATCAAATGGTATGAAGTCAACAAGTAGAAAAAATCCGGTAGCCATCACATTATTTCTGGTGATTCTTTGTTTTGCCCTCTCCCCGGGAAGAGCAGAAAGTGCCCGTTCCTGGATCAGGATCAACCAGTTGGGCTATCTGCCTGGGTCAGTAAAATGTGCTGTATACCTGTCCAAAGAAAAATTGTCCGGAAAGCAGTTTGAGCTGGTGGATGCCAGTAACGGGAAAACGGTTTTCCGGGGAAATGTTCGGGCAGAAGATGGAAGCTCCTGGGGGATGACTTCCGCTGCCCGCCTCGATTTTTCAACATTCCGCCAGCCCGGGAAATTTATGCTCAGGTACGGCAAGGCAAGTTCACCCGAATTTCGTATCGATCCGGCGGTATATAAGGGCATTTCTGAATTCCTGCTGTTGTATATGAGGCAACAGCGCTGCGGGTTTAATCCTTACTTCAACGATTCCTGCCACCAGCACGACGGGTTTATCGTAGATCACCCCACCCGGACAGGAGAAGTGATCGATGCGAGAGGCGGCTGGCACGATGCCACCGACTACCTTCAGTACACCACTACCTCGGCCAATGCGGTGTATCACCTGCTGCTGGCCTGGAAAGATCACCCCGAAGTATACGGGGATGCATGCCTGGCCAATGGATTAGCCGGGAAAAACGGTATTCCTGATATCATTGATGAAGCCATCTGGGGGATGGAGTGGCTCCTGAAAATGAACCCTGCCTATGGCGAAATGTACAACCAGATTGCCGATGACCGCGACCACATTGGCTTTCGCCTGCCCATGAAAGACCCTGCAAAATATGGAAAAGAGGATTACAGGCCGGTCTATTTTGTCACCGGTAAATCACAGGGCCTGGCGCAGCATAAAAACCGGACTACCGGAGTTTCCTCCACGGCCGGAAAATTTGCTTCCGCTTTTGCCCTGGGCGCGGAAGTGCTGAAAACATTTGACCCTCAACTCGCTGAAACATTGATAACAAAAGCAAAAGATGCTTATAGGTTTGGTTTGTCTGACCTGGGCGCCACCCAGACAGGCTGCGTGGTTTCCCCCTATTTTTATGAAGAGGAAAACTGGGTCGACGATCTCGAACTGGCTGCTGCTGCCCTTTACCGCCTGACCGGGGATGCGCAATACCTCAAAGACGCTAAAAAATGGGGGGAAACAGAACCTGTCACCCCCTGGATGGGATTAAACAGGGCCCGGCATTACCAGTATTATCCCTTCGGGAATCTGGGGCATCCGCTGCTGGCTTCCGTGAAAGACACGCTGATCAGCCAGCAGTTTGCCGGATTCCTGCGGTTCGGGTTGCAGCACATTCAGGAAAGGGCGGTAAAAGATCCTTTCAGAATGGGGGTTCCCTTTGTCTGGTGCTCCAACAACCTGGTTACGGCAACCATCACCCAGGCCAGAATGTATGAAGAGATCACCGGTGATAAGCAGTTTGCGGAAATGGAAGCGGCCCTGCGCGACTGGCTCCTGGGCTGCAATCCCTGGGGCACCTCCATGATCTGCGGATTACCTGAGAAAGGAGATTCCCCGGTAAGACCGCATTCCTCCCTGACCGTGCTGACCGGCCAAAATACACTGGGCGGACTGGTAGACGGCCCTGTGTACAGGGAAACCTTCAACAGCCACATCGGATCATCTGCATTGGGAGCCGACCCCTATGCCGATTTTCAGAACGGCAAGGCAGTGTATCATGACCACACAGGAGATTACAGCACCAACGAACCCACCATGGACGGAACCGCAACCCTGTGCTGGTACTTTTCCTGCATTGAAAGCATGGGTCTGAAATTCAATCAAAAAAAGTAATTAAAAAAATACAACAGATGCCCACGGTGCAACTCTGTGCCACCTCTGTGTAACTCTGTGTAACAAAAAGATTTATCATGGAAAAAAGAACAGCGAGAAATCCCTGGGCCTGGATCCCGACCCTTTACCTGGCCGAGGGCATTCCCTATGTGGCCGTTATGACCATTTCGGTCATTATGTACAAACGCATGGGTATTTCCAATACGGATATCGCCCTTTATACCAGTTGGTTGTATCTGCCCTGGGTGATTAAACCCTTCTGGAGCCCATTCGTGGATATCCTGAAAACCAAAAGATGGTGGATTTTAGCTATGCAATTGTTGCTCGGAGCGGGAATGGCCGGCATAGCCTTTTTTATCCCGGTTCCCTTTTTCTTCCAGGCTACACTGGCCGTTTTCTGGCTGGTCGCTTTCAGTTCCGCCACCCAGGATATCGCGGCCGACGGATTTTACATGCTGGCCCTCGATACACACCAGCAATCCCTCTATGTCGGTATCCGCAGTACCTTCTACCGCATTGCGCTGATCATGGGGCAGGGTGTCCTCATTATCCTGGCTGGATGGATGGAATCAACTTCAGGACTTGAACCAGTAGCGCTGAACGTGCAAGGCGGTCCCGGCTTAACATCGACCACCCTCAGCGAAACAAATGCCCCGCCTTCTGTCCACGCTACAGAGGCAACCTTCATCGTATCGTCAAATGAACTGGTGATCAATTCCCAAACCATTCCGAAAGACAGCGCCGGCAAGATTAAATCAGAAGCCCACAGCCAAAATATCGCCAACGGGTTCGTGCTTCCGCAGGGCAACAACGGAAAGACCAAAGATCAATCCGTTTCCTGGTGGTCGGCAACTATTGCCAAACCCCTGGGAAGTTGGATCAAAAGCAATTTCGGGGAGAAGAAAGCGGTACAGCAGGTTACAGCCAATGCCGGAAACCTGGCCAGAGTTGCCATTCACCTTAACAAGGCACCCGGGGCCGGCGAAAAAAGGATCCTGGTTTTCAGGTTTGAATCAGGAGATAAAAGTATTTCCATTTCCGGCGACGACCGTTTCGTATTTACAGCTGAGAACTGGGATAAACCAGCTATCCTGACCATTCAAACCGACCCTAAGCTGGACAAAATTACCAATGCGTCGTTCAGGGGAACCTCCGGTAATATTCCCCTGGCCTGGTCGGTCACTTTTTTCATCTTAGGCGGCCTGTTTATCTTTTTCTACCTCTACCACCGCTTTATCCTTCCGTACCCTACCAGCGACAAGCCCGCTGCTACTGCTACTGCTTCCAATATTTTCAATGAGTTTCTGATGGCCTTCAGAACCTTCTTCCAAAAGAAACAGGTGGGTATTGCCATTCTCTTCCTGCTGACATACCGCTTCGCCGAGGCACAGCTGCTGAAGCTGGTCACTCCATTCCTGCTGGATAACAAAGAAATCGGAGGATTGGGGCTCACTACAGGAGAGGTTGGCCTGGTTTACGGAACCGTGGGTATCCTTTCCCTGACCATCGGTGGAATTATCGGCGGAATCACCGCAGCAAGGGGCGGACTTAAAAAATGGCTTTGGCCAATGGCCCTCAGCATGATCCTCACAGCGGTCACTTTTCTGTACCTGTCCATTTTTACTCCTGATAATTTTTTCATCATCAACCTTTGTGTGGCCATTGAACAATTTGGCTATGGCTTCGGATTCACGGCCTACATGATGTATATGATCTTTTTTGCCCAGGGAGAATACAAAACTTCGCATTATGCCATCTGCACCGCATTTATGGCGCTGGGCATGATGCTCCCCGGAATGTTTGCCGGCTGGCTGCAGGAACAGTTGGGCTATCAGAATTTTTTTACCTGGGTGATGATTTGCAGTATTGTTCCTCTGTTGACTACCGCCTTGCTGAAAATTGATCCGGAATTTGGTAAAAAAACGGCTGAAAAGAAATAATTTCGGTTTTTATATACAAAATTCTGTTTATTTTGAGCCAATCTTAATAAATAGAATAGCGGTATGAAAATGAAATTGATGTTACCATTGATTGCTTTGCTTTTAGCAGCATTTTTGGCAACCTCCCAGGAAACCTACAAAGAAGTAAAACCAGTCGCAGACAAACTGACGTATACCGGCAAATCCTTTTACCCGGTAAAACAGTTTCCCCATTCCTTTAAGGGAAAGAAACCGAAAAACGTTATCCTGATGATTGGTGACGGGATGGGAACTGCACACATTTTTGCAGGAATTACCGCCAATGGGGGGCATCTTTTTCTGGATAACTTCAAACATGCCGGTTTTTCAAAAACGCAATCAGCCGACAAATACATCACTGATTCCGCAGCCGGAGGCACCGCATTATCGACCGGTTTCCGAACCTATAACGGCGCCATCGGGGTCGATGTAAACCAGAAACCCTTAAAAACCATTCTGGAGGATGCAGAAGAGAAACAACTTT
>DAIDJX010000082.1 GCA_027451165.1 Prolixibacteraceae bacterium
TCTTAGTGAATTTTCTTCAGATCTTGATAAACTGGTACAATTCCTGAAAGACAACCCGGATACCCGGCTGGAGATCCAGGGACATACCGACAATACCGGGAGCCTTACGGTAAACAACCGCTTAAGCCAGGCCCGTGCCGAAAGTGTCGTGGTTTATCTTTCCGGAAACGGTATCAGCAAAGACCGCTTAACCGCCAAAGGGTACGGTCCGTCGCTGCCTTTAACGGCCAACACCACACCGGAAGGCAGGGCAAAGAACAGGAGAGTGGAAATGAAGGTGATCCAGTGATCCCCCCTTTTTACCGGAAACTTAACGGCATTTGGTGGTCATGTGAAGGAATCTTGCTAAATTGGCACACTCTTCCCTTTCCGGAGAGTAGGTGTTGAAATGGAAATCAGTGGCCGTCCAACCATCAATCCCTGGCTGTTTTATACCGGGAAGACCGCAGGTTACCTGACCTGGGTGGTTTTACTTTTTACCTGGCTGAAGTTTCCTCCGTTTACCCGGTTTGACAGCCCTTCACCACTGGGAATAACCCTGTTTTTAGCGCTTTCCGGATTATTGCTCATCATCCTCAGCCTTGTTTTTCTTGGAAAATCTGTCAGGATTGGCATACCCTCAACACAGACTACCCTGAAAAGATATGGCATTTACCGGATCAGCCGGAATCCCATGTACCTGGGGCTGCATTTGCTGACCCTTTCCTCGATGGTTTATACCCTTCATCCCCTGGTTATTCTGGCTGGCATATTCAGTTTTTGGGTTTACCACCGGATCATCCTCGGAGAAGAACAATTCCTTTCGGAAAGGTTTGGTAACGCCTACCTGGAATACAAACGGAAAGTGAGAAGATATGTATAGATAATCCCGGAACTATGATAAAAACAGATTTTACCCTGGAACCTGAGCACCTGTCAGCCAAACTAAAGCGTTTTTGGGATCTTTCGGCCCAAAAGCTGGAACTGATTAAGAAACAGTATGATGAATCCTTAGGATCACCTGTTTTCACTGTCAGGGGAAAATACACCACCCGGGGATGGACAGAATGGACACAGGGTTTCCAATATGGATCAGCCATTTTACAGTTTGATGCTTCAGGTGACCGCAAGATGCTTGATTATGGCTGTAAAAACACTATTCTGAAGATGGCCCCCCATGTCAGCCACACCGGTGTGCACGACCATGGATTCAACAATGTGAGCACTTATGGGAATCTCCTCCGGCTGATAAAAGAGGGCAAGATTGACGCCAATGCATGGGAACAGAACTTTTATGAGCTGGCACTGAAAATTTCAGGAGCAGTTCAGGCCTCCCGGTGGACCGCAATTAAAGACGGAGGTTTTATTCATTCTTTCAACGGACCCCACTCCCTTTTTGTGGACACCCTCCGCTCCTGCAGATCGCTGGTTGTCAGTCATTTGCTTGGACATATTTTCCGGGGGGAAGGTGATGTCAGGATCAATCTTATGGAAAGAGCGTTAGAACATGTAAGGGCCACCGCCAATTATTCCATTTATTACGGGGAAGGACGCGACAGCTATGATGTCTGGGGACGGACTGCCCATGAATCAGTTTTCAACGTCAAAGACGGAAATTACCGTTGCCCGAATTCGCAACAGGGCTACTCCGGATTTACGACCTGGACACGTGGACTGGCCTGGGCTATGTGCGGTTTTGCCGAACAACTGGAATGGGCCGATCAGGAGGACGGGAATGAATTTATGGTCTTTGGTGGAAAAGAACAAATAATGTCCGTAATGCGGAGAGCCGCCCTTGCCACCAGCGATTTTTATATTAAAAACATGCCTGCTGACGGCATTCCTTATTGGGATACCGGAGCGCCAGGTCTTGAAAATCTTGGCGACTACCTGAACAGACCTGCAGATCCGTTCAATGCGTATGAACCGGTTGACAGTTCTGCAGCTGCCATAGCAGCACAGGGTCTTTTACGACTGGGACATTTTCTGATAGACAAAGGTGCACCGGAAAAAGGCAGGAATTACTGGCAGGCAGGCCTTTCCGTCGTCAGCAGGTTGCTGGAAGAACCTTATCTCAGCACAGCAGAGCATCACCAGGGTTTATTGTTGCATACCATTTACCACCGCCCCAATGGATGGGACCACATTCCGGAAGGCAGTAAAATCCCCAACGGAGAATCCTGCATGTGGGGGGACTATCACCTCCGGGAGGTTTGCCTCTACCTTCAACGGATCATTGACCATGAACCTTATTACACCTACTTCTCATGTGCCCGGTAATCCTTGAAAGTGCTCCGCTCTCCAGGCTGTGTATCCATACCATCACCACAAAGCCCTGGAGCATTGAAGAAGCAGCTACCCGCTATGCTTCAGCAGGTGTTCAGGGTATTACCGTGTGGCGCGATGCGCTGAACGGAAGGAATATTGCCCTGACAGGCCGTATGTTGCGGGAAACCGGATTGTCTGTTGTTTCCCTCTGCCGGGGAGGCTTCTTTGCTTCTCCGGAAAAAGAAAAACGCAGATTGGCTATTGATGATAACCGGAAGGCCATTGAAGAGGCTTTTCTCCTGGGAGCTCCCCTGATCGTTTTGGTTTGTGGTGCCGATCCGGGTCAGTCATTGGACGAATCGAGAAAACAGATCAAAGACGGAATTGCAGAACTTATTCCGGAGGCTGAGGCAGCAAAAGTGAAACTGGCCATTGAACCGTTGCATCCCATGTATGCCGACTCCCGCTCGGCGATCAACACCCTGACACAGGCCAACGACCTGGCTGAAGCCTTGCAATCGCCCCAGGTGGGGGTTGCGGTCGATGTTTATCACCTCTGGTGGGACCCCCGGCTGGAGGAGGAAATCGATCGGTGTGGCCGGAACAACAATCTGCTGGCTTTCCATGTTTGCGACTGGAAGACCCCCACCGTTGACCTTTTAAACGACCGGGGGCTGATGGGTGAAGGTTGCATTCCGCTCAAAACTATCAGGTCATGGGTGGAAAAAGCCGGGTTTGGCGGATTTATCGAGGTGGAGATCTTTTCATTGGAATATTGGAAGATGGATCAATGGGAATTCCTCAAAAGAATTGTGTCAACCTATGAGAAATTTGTATAACAACTTAATATGCTCACAGTTTTAGCTGATAGGAGCCTGTTTTAAACCAGTAACTGCATGAAAGAAGTCAAAATCGGAATTATTCTCAACGGGGTGACCGGCCGGATGGGCACCAACCAGCACCTGATGCGCTCCATTGTACCCATCATCCGGCAGGGAGGTGTAAAATGTGCCGATGGGCGGGTAATCATTCCCGATCCGATCCTGGTAGGCCGGGATGAGGAAAAATTAAAGAAACTGGCTGCACTCTCCGGAATTTTCAGGATGACCACTCATCTTGAAAGAGCTTTGAATGAACGGGATAACCTGATCTATTTTGATGCACAGACCACCGGCAAAAGAGTAGAAGACGTCAGAAAGGCCATTGCAGCCGGAAAGCACATCTATTGCGAAAAACCGGTAGCTGCCTCAGCTGTGGATGCCCTGGAACTTTACCGGCTGTGCCGGGAGGCAGGTCTGAAAAATGGCGTGGTTCAGGATAAACTCTGGCTTCCGGGGATGATAAAGCTTAAAAGACTGATTCAGCAGGGATTTTTCGGGGAAATAGTCTCTGTCAGGGGGGAATTTGGCTACTGGGTTTTTGAAGGGGATACCATTCCCGCCCAGCGGCCATCATGGAACTACCGGAAAGAGGAAGAGGGCGGCATTATCCTGGATATGCTCTGCCACTGGAGGTATGTGCTGGATAACCTCTTTGGAAAAGTGAAAGCTGTTTCCTGCCTGGGAGCCACGCACATCAAAAGAAGAATCGACGAAAAGGGCATTCCATACAACTGTACAGCCGATGATGCAGCCTATGCCACCTTCGAGCTGGAAGGGGGAATTATCGCCCATTTCAACTCTTCATGGGTGGTAAGGGTCAGGCGCGACGACCTGTTGACCCTTCAGGTGGATGGCACCAAAGGTTCGGCCGTGGCAGGGCTCCGGGAATGCTATACCCAATCCTACGGAAACACCCCAAGACCGGTCTGGAACCCGGATGTGCCGCAACCCATCAACTTTTTTGACGGCTGGCTGAAGGTTCCGGAGCAGGAGGAATACGACAATGCCTTCAAAGCCGAATGGGAGTTGTTCCTGAAACATGTGGTCAACGACGAACCCTTTCCATGGACCCTGCTCGAGGGCGCGAAAGGGGTCCAACTGGCAGAAAAAGGAATGGAAAGCTGGGCCAAACGGGCCTGGGTGGAAATTCCGGAAATTATTTATACGTAGAGACGCCATATATGGCGTCTCTACAAAATTAGATTGGATATGAAACCAGTAGCATTGATCACCGGAGGTACCCGCGGTATTGGGCTGGGCATAGCCACCTGCCTGGCACAAAAGGGCTTCGACCTGGCGGTGAACGGGGTTAGAGAAGAAAAGGAGGTACTATCAATTCTTGGGACTCTAAGGACAATTGGGACATTCGGGACAAAAGTAATTTACTGCCAGGGCAATGTGGCTGTTCCGGAGGACCGGGCAAATATAGTCCGAAGTGTCCTGAAGAATTTTAGTGAAGTGAATGTTCTGGTAAATAACGCCTGAATCGCACCCCGGGAAAGACGGGATATTCTGGAAGCTACAGAAGAAAGCTTCGATGAAGTAATAAATACCAACCTGAAGGGACCTTATTTTTTAACACAACAGGTGACCAATCTCATGGTCGGGTGGAAAAAAGCTGATCCCGGTTTTCAGGGTTGCATCATCAACCTTTCATCCGTTTCGGCAACCGTGGCCTCCGTAAACCGGGGGGAATACTGTATTTCCAAAGCGGGCATCAGCATGGCCACCCGCTTGTGGGCCGTTAGACTGGGAGAATTCAATATTCCGGTGTATGAGGTCCGGCCCGGAGTGATTGACACCGATATGACTTCCGGGGTTAGGGAAAAATACGACAGGATGATTTCGGAAGGGTTGATGGTGGAAAAGAGATGGGGTACGCCCCAGGATGTCGGGAAGGTCGTGGCAGCCCTGGCTCTGGGCGATCTGCCCTATGGAACCGGACAAGTAATCATGGTGGATGGGGGAATGACTCTGCCCAGACTATAACCAACCCCGGCATAAATGCCGGGGATAATCACAGACAAAACATAAGGGCTTTAGCCTGTAATACTTTACTTTATGAAGACATCAAGAAGAAAATTTATAGCCACCTCGGCTTTGGGAACAATTGGCATAACTTCAGGTTTTGGGAAGTCATTTTCAAAAGATCAGAACCTCTGGGATTCCACCGGAATAGTTTCAGGAATTAAAGGAGATAAACCATTCTCCATCAGTATCTTCTCCAAGTGCCTGCACTGGATGGGATACGAAGAAATGGCGGAAGCTCTGGCCAAAATGGGATTTGACGGCATTGATCTTACGGTAAGGCCCGATGGCCATGTGGAACCAGCCACGGTGGAAACCGATTTACCCCTGGCAGTGAAGGCTGCTCAAAAAGCAGGTATACAAGTTACTATGCTGACCACGGCGATTACCGACCCTGATGATCCTTTCACGGAAAGAATCCTCAAAACAGCCTCCTCTTTGGGGATAAAATACTACCGGATGGGCTGGTATTTCATCAATGACAAGTTGCCCATTGATGAAAGCCTGAAACAGGCGGAAGCGAAACTCCGGAAACTGTCTGAGCTCAACAAAAAATATGGGATCGTTGGTGAATACCAGAACCACTCTGGAGCAGGAGGTTCAGGAGTATACCTTGGTGGCCCTGTTTGGGACATTGCAGCCCTGCTGCGCAAAATCGGATCCGAATGGCTGGGGTCACAGTATGACATCATGCACGCCACCATCGAAGGCACCAATTCCTGGCCCGCCGGATTAAAATACATTGCTCCCTATATCCGGACCATCGACATTAAAAACTTCAGCCCAATGATTAAAGATGGGAAACTGATCCGGGAAAATGTTCCTTTGAAAAAGGGAACAGTGGATTACAAGAAGTTCCTGGCGATGGTAAAAACACTGGGAATCAGTTGTCCGCTCTCCCTTCACCTTGAATATCCGTTGGGCGACGCCGAAAAGGGTTCCCGGAAGCCTACCATGAAAAAAGAAGAAATCCTGGCTTATCTGGCTGATGATCTCAATACCCTTAAAACATGGTTGAAAGATGCAGAACTGCTGTAAATTCAATTTCGTCAAATCCCTGTTGCTGTCCATATTTTCCCTGATGGTATTCAATACTTCCACTGGCTGTGAGAATCAGGGAGAGAGAGTGATGGATCCCCAATTGCCGGTTCAGGTTCCGCTGGAAGGAAATTGCTGGATTTTTGACGCTACTTCCGGCGCCACCAGACAGGTAGCAGATTTTAAAAGCAGTGACTGGAATTTGAAAAATCAGGTCATCCGGACTTTTTTCCGGGTTTCTGGTGCCGGGGACATGGCTATCGGTATCAAAGCGAGGGTTCCCGGGGGGAAATCAGTGATTAAAACGACATTTAACGGGGTACATAAAGAGATTGAAGTCAGCAATACCAGCTTTTCAGAAGTGTATATAGGAACCTTTACTATTCCGGCTCCCGGTTATTACCACCTGGATATCACAGGGATCAGCAAACAGGGTTCGCTGTATGCAGATATAAGTGATGTTCTTTTGGGAGGTCCTGCGACCAACCCTGGAGTTAATTTCTCAAACAAGGACTTTTTCTACTGGGGACGCCGTGGCCCTTCGGTTCATCTTTCCTATTCTCTCCCGGAACAGGCAACAGCGGTAAAATGGTTTTATAACGAAGTAACCGTTCCTGCAGGCCATGATGTTACCGGCTCCTATTTTATGGCTAATGGATTTTCTGAAGGGTACTTTGGGTTCCAGGTCAATTCTGAAACGGAAAGAAGGATTCTTTTTTCTGTTTGGAGTCCATACAAAACGGATAACCCTTCACAAATTCCGCCTGAATATCAGGTCATTCTGCAAAAGAAGGGCGAAGAAACAGTCATCCGGGAATTTGGAAATGAAGGTTCCGGAGGTCAGAGTTTTTTGCGGTACAACTGGAAAGCGGGGAATACCTACCGCTTTTTGCTTAAAGTTGAACCTGTTTCAGGACAGGAAAATAAGACAGATTACTCGGCCTGGTTTTATCCCCCGGAATCCGGCCAATGGATTTTAATAGCCTCATGGAGAAGACCCTTCACCAATACCTTTGCCAAAGGATTGCATTCCTTCCTGGAAAATTTTCTGACAGAAACAGGGCCGCTGATGCGCCAGGCCTATTATGGAAATCAATGGATTTGTGATACCAGCAACCAGTGGACTGAGCTCACCCGTGCAAAATTCACTGCCGATGCAACTGCAAGAAACAAAGCCCGTTTGGATTATGCCGGAGGACTTGCTGAAAACCAGGATCGCTTTTATTTGAAAAATTGTGGTTTTTTCAATGAAACAACGCCGGTTGACAGTTGGTTTACCAGAAAAGCTGTCGGGGTACAGCCGGTCATTGATTTTACCTCATTGCCCTGAATGGTTCCTGATCAGCCTTTCCCGTTATTCTGAAAATGACTTCCCAGTTTGCGGGGAAGAAATGAAATAGCAACAAAACCGATGGCTCCCAGGATAATTAAGGTGGCAAAACCATTGGCATAGCTTTGGCTGCTGTCGCGCATCCAGGCTACCAGCATGGGTGCATAGGCTTCGGCCAGCCCGTCAAAAGTCAGGATCAGACCCATTACCCGCCCGAGTACCTTTACCCCGAAGAGCTCTGCCGCCATCAGGGGGATAATCATGTAGTCGCCTCCCAACCCGATTCCGAAAATAATGGCAAAAAGGTAAATGATACCTGGCTGCCCTGCAATGTATAAAAGAGGAATAGCTGAAGCCACTATGGCATATATCAGCAGCATGATGTATTTCTTCGGAAACCGGTCGGCCAGCCAGCCCATGATCAACCGGCCGGCAATACTGGAGGCCAGGATGAGGGAGATAACGTTGGCTGCTGTTTGCTGGGTGAATTTCAGGTCAAAACTGAAAAAGAGTTTCAGGTTTTGCATGGTTCCACTGACCGCGGCGATCGAGCACATGCTCCCAATCAACAGCAGGTAAAAAGGCCAACCTTTCAATATGTCCTTCAGTGGTCGTTTTTCTTCCTTTGCAAACCCGGTTTCATCGCGGGGCGGATTGTCCTTCACCAACAGAGCCATAGGCAACGCGATTACAATCATCAGTATCCCCAGCCAGAAGATGGCTTGTTGCCAGCCAAACAAAACATTGAATTTCCGGGCAATCTGCGGTACCAACATGCCTCCGAAACCAATCCCCAGGTAGGCGATTCCCATGGCCTTGCCGCGGGCGCTTTTAAACCAGCGGGAAATCAATACCTGGTTGGGAAGTGGTCCGCCGCAGATGTAACCAATAGCGGTGATAAAATAGAAGAGGTAAAACTGCCAGAGGACAGTCACCGAACTGAGGCCCACCAGGGCAAGTCCCGCTGCTAAAATACCCGTCAGCATGACCCGGCGGGGACCAAACCTGTCGATCATCCAGCCGGCAAAAAAGGCAAACAGCCCTACCAGTGTCTTGGCAATGGCATTTCCGGAAGTTACCGTTGCCCGCGACCAACCAAAATCCTGAACCCAAAAATCATAGAAAAAAGGAAGACCATACAGGGATATTCCCACTATGGAAAAAAGGCTTAAAAATCCGGTAAGGGTCACTTTTATCTGCCCGGAATCCGGGTGATTCGTATTCATAGCTGAGGTTTTGCTGATTTTTCGTTCAAATATAAATACTTTTTCAAAACCGGAATCTTAAGGGAAAACTGTCTTGGCTACAAAATCTTCCCGGAGGTTTTTAAAATCGAAATTTAGATGGTATCTTGCAATCGATTCTGGAAAAAAATTAGAAGTTCAAAAACATTCAAAATCAAAACTATGCTGTCACAAACATTATCTGACCTTTACAGAAAATCCATACTGGAGAATTGGGATACCACTGCTTTTTCTGATTATGACGGTGGCGATTTTACCTATGGAGATGTCGGATCCATCATACAGTCGCTTCATCTCTTTTATCAGGTAGCCGGAATTAAAAGGGGGGATAAAATTGCCATCCTGGGCCGGAATTCAGCCCGCTGGGGAACTACTTTCCTGTCGGTTTTAACCTCAGGGGCGGTTGTGGTTCCCGTCTTGCCCGATTTCAATGTCGCCAATACCAACCACATCCTGAATCATTCCGAATCGAGAATCGTTTTTGTTCAGAAATCACTGCTTGAAAAAATCGATCTGACCATAGCTCAGGGTGTTGAAACCATTGTTTTGCTGGATGATTTTACTGTTCATTTTTCAACAGATCCGGCAGCTGGTTCCAAACTGGCCGATGCCTTTGACTATTTCAGGAAATACGCTGATTCCGCAAAAGCTCTCAACTTTTACGGGTGGAACCGGGAAGAATGCTGTGTAATTTCTTATACATCAGGCACCTCCGGGTTCACCAAAGGAGTGATGATCCCGGAAAGAAGCCTGGTTTCCAACATCGTTTTTGCACAGGAACACATGCCATTGAAACCCGGGCATAAAATTGTATCCTTCCTTCCCATGGCGCACGTGTATGGCCTGCTCTTTGAATTCCTGTTCCCGGTCACCCTGGGCTGCCACATTACTTTCCTCTCAAAGATGCCCGCTCCGCAGGTCATCACCCAGGCGTTCGGCAGGGTAAAACCCAACCTGATTTTATCGGTCCCGCTGATCATCGAGAAAATCTATAAAAAACGGATCCTGCCCACCATCGAAAAACCGGCCATGAAAGTATTGCTTGCGCTTCCGGGGATTTCCGGGGTGATCCTGAAAAAAGTGCGAGCCAAACTCGTGGAAACCTTCGGGGGGAACTTCTTTGAAATCGTGATCGGCGGAGCCCCGCTGAGTGCCGATGTGGAAAAGTTCTTCAAACGGATTCAGTTCCCCTTTACCATTGGTTACGGAATGACCGAATGTGGTCCCCTGATCAGTTATGCCGCCTGGAACGTTACAATGCCCTCTTCAGCAGGACAACTGGTTGACCGGATGGAAATGCGCATTGAATCTGAAGATCCCTATAATGTGGTGGGGGAAATCCAGGTCAGGGGCGACAACATCATGCTCGGGTATTATAAAAATGAACAGGCCACCAAAGAAGCCTTTACCGAAGACGGCTGGCTGAGAACCGGTGACCTGGGGATTACAGACGCCAATCAGTTTATCTATATCCGCGGCCGTTCCAAGAATATGCTCCTCGGGCCTTCAGGACAGAATATCTATCCTGAAGAGATTGAAGCCAAACTGAACAACCTGCCTTACATTGGCGAATGTGTGGTAGTCGACCGGAAACACAAACTGGTTGCACTGGTTTATCCCGATTTTGAAGCCATGAAAGCAGATAATGTGGACGAATCGCACCTCCCCCACATCATGGCTGATAACCTGAAAAAACTGAACCACGACCTTCCGAAATATGAAAATGTGACGGAGATCGAAGTGGTGAAGGAGGAATTTGAAAAAACGCCGAAAAAGAATATTAAGCGCTTTAAATACACCTAATCGGAGACCGGAGACGGGAAACGGAAAACAAAATATATCCGGAATCGAATATCCGAAATCTGAAATCAAGGTAAATCCGACATTTATTGTTGCTTGTGATGCAGTGTATCGTCAAAATAATCCTGAAAATCCTTTCCATAATCCTTTTAATCCCGGTCTATTTTTATAAATATGCCATTTCCCCGCTGACCCCTGCCTCCTGCCGGCATGTGCCCACCTGCTCGACCTATGCCGTTGAAGCAGTGAAGATCCATGGGCCCTTCAAGGGTTTCTGGCTGGCTACCAAAAGAATTTTAAGGTGCCACCCCTGGGGTACCAGCGGGTACGATCCGGTGCCGCCGAAGGGTGATCGGTGATCGGTGATCGGTTGCTAAGGAACCTGGAACATGAAACCTGAAACCTATTCAATACACCTTTTTCCGGCCGGAATCATTGACCATTTGCCGGATTTCTGCAGTGAATCCTTTTTCCTCCGTCAACTGTTCCACCGCCAGGTGCATCCGGTATTGCCAGTAATGTTCCGGGTTGCCGGGATCGTTGATCCGTTCGGCATGGGGATCAGGCAACCTCAGTTTTTCGTCCATGCCCAGAAGATCCTGAATGGGGAACACCGCCCACATGGAAGGGGAGTAGAGGTGTTGTCCGATGATGGCCCTGACAATTTCAGGGGAGCAGGTTGCAGGGGCTTCTCCTGGCATTTTCAGTACCTTCGTGTAAAACTCCTGTGTTTTTTCCCTGCTTTCCTCCCACCACCCCCGGATTGTACTGGTATCATGCGATGAAGGGGTGGCCACCGACAAATAGGGATAGTCTTCTGTCCTGCCAAATTCCAGTGCCGGATTTTTAGGCATCCGCTGCACTTCGAGGCTGAGCAGCCCCAATTCCTGCATGACGCCGGGCACACAAGCCGGTACCATGCCCAGGTCTTCTCCGCACAGCAGCATATTGGTGCTTTTTTTCAAAGCCGGAAGCTTGATCATCGCCTTCTCCCGCCACAAATGCTCATTTCTCCGGAAAAAATATTCCACATAGAGTTCCCATAACAGATGCCGGGAATGATCATCCAGGTTACGGTAGGAATAAGTCTGATGCAAAGAATGTCTTGGATAAAACACTTTTTGACCATCCTGCTCCATTTCCAGGAAGATCACCTCAGCAATCAGGGCATATAATCCGTCCCTGATTCTTTGCCACCGCTGTTGGTCTTCCCCGGAAGTTTCCATCAGAACCTGTATGGCAGCCTCCACCTTGCGCTG
>DAIDJX010000083.1 GCA_027451165.1 Prolixibacteraceae bacterium
GTCCACCACCCTTGTAAAGGTTAAACTGATCCTGCCAGTCCTCGGGCGTATAGGCCATCCGGAAAACGATGTCCTTCGAAATATCCTGATGTATTCTCTCTGAAAAATCGGCAATGATGCTGTCTACAATTATATCCCGGTCGTCCCATTCGGGTTTGTGTGACAGGTCGGGTACCGGACATACGAAAAAGAGGCTCTCGCATCCTTCCGGGGCGCAATCCGGATTGTAGCGCGACAACACATTAACATAGTAGTATGGTTTCTGAAGGGTACCGGGATTACGCAGGACATCGTGCGCATACTCTTCATAATTGGTACCCAGGTAGTAATTGTGGTGGTTTACCTGAGGCAGTTTACCCCTGATTCCCAGGTAAAAAGTAAGGTATCCCATGGTCCAGCTCATCTTGTCCAGCTTTTCCGGGGCATACTTTTTACGCTTGAAAATACTTCCCCGGAATACGGCTGCATCGGCATTGATCAGAAAAATGTCAGCCGTCCGGCTTTTACCCTGCTGATCGGTCAGGCTCTTCAGAATTCTGCCGTTTCCTTCAAATCCGGTGATTTCGGAGTTGTAGTGAAATTGAACATTTTGCTTTTCCAGTTCCCTGACCAGTCCGTTGACGATGTTGTACATCCCTCCTTCCACGTTGTAGTAGCCATCGTGCTGAAATTCAGTATAGGAGAGCAGGGTGTAGATGGCCATGGTGTCAAAGGGAGTCCGGCCCAGAAAAAAAGCCACCAGGGAAATAATCTGTTGTGCTTCTTTTGAATTGAAATACCTGCCCGCCTGTTCCCAGAAACTCCGGAACAGAACCGGGATGTGGACAGGATTGACCCGTGCCAGTGTGAGAAAATAAGCCAGATAAGAGTCAAAATTGTTTTTAATCACCAAATCGACCGTATCGTGGAACAGCCTTCCCGATTTACGGAGGTAGCGCTTCATTTTTTCTTCAAAACCGGGTTCCTCCTCAAACTGGGCCGCCAGTTTCCCGATGTCCCGGAACAGGGAATAGGTCTTCGGATTTCCCCGGAAATGAACGGTGTACAGGGGATCCAATCCGGCATACCGGAAAGGGAGCTCGATGCCGCATTCTTTGGCAAAGGCTTCAAATTCATACGACATGGAAAAGAAACTGGGCCCGGTGTCGAAGGTGAACCCATCCTTCCGGATCTGGTTCAGCCGGCCTCCTGCCTGGCTGTTTTTTTCGATGATTTCAACGTCATATCCCTGCTTCAACAGCCGGAGAGCGGCCGACAATCCACCGAGTCCTGCCCCGGCAACCAGTACCTTCTTTTTCATTTTTCGTTTTTCATCTTGTTCAACAACTGCGGATACAATTCCTCTTTCACCCACCTGAACCCGGGCTCCAGTCTCAAGGCTTTTTCAAAGGTTGTTTTGGCCTGAGTATATTCTTTGACTTCCATCTGTGCCTGACCGATAAAGGCCAGCAGACTCAGGTAATTCCAGTTTTCCTCCAGCTGCCCGGCATCCTTTTCTATCAGTTTTTGCGCAGTTAAAAGGTATTCCAGCGCTTTCTTCTTGGATCCCCCGAAGGCTGCAGGCATATAAAACCATACATTTCCAAGTTGTACGAAGCCGAAATAATTCCCGGGACCTGTCTCCACCGCCAGCTGGGCATGGTCCATACTTTTAGGTCCGATAAATGGCGCTTTGAGCGGATTAAAGGAGATTTTAAACCCATAAAATGCCGATTTGTAGCTATGTACCCAGGAGGGTTGGTACCCTGCCTTTTCAATTCTGGAAAGATTTGCCTCTGCTTCATCCAGTATCTTCGAGGCTTCCTTTTTCTGGTTATTGCCGAGGGCCCAGCCGATATAACCATACTGGTAATTAACCAGTTCCAGCAGATAAGCCGGATCCTCCGTCTTTTGACGGCTCATCTCGTCCAATACTTTCTTCCATTGGTCCATCCGGTCTCCAATGTAAGCCTTGCAGATTTCTGACCGGTAATTGGCACTTTTTACCATAACACTTGTCAGCAGCAGGATGATTAAGATTGAATACTTCTTCCTTTCCATGTATATTTCCGGTTGATTTTAAACTGAACACTTTTCAGGAGAATAAACAGCAGGGTGATTTGCTGTGGTACCCAGAACAATAAATTCATCTGAACCTTTTGTTTTGCTGCCAGCGAAATCATGATGCGCGTGGCGAGAAGAGCAAAAAGGTAAATAAGCCCAATGATCCAGCCACAGGCATAAAAAACTACCGCCCATCCCAGGGTGGTTATAGCCCAGAACAGAAAGGCCATAAGCAACGAGTTACCGAAAAAAGCGCTCACATTTTTGGTGAATCCATTCACCGCTTCCCTGAATCCGGTGTACATCCGGCACTGGATTTCCGGAATTCCTGTGAGGCAGGCCACCTTTAGTCCGGATTTTTTCAGCCAGCGGGCGATGGAAATATCTTCCACTTTATCGGCTTTCATTTTTTCATGGGGCAGGTATTTCCTGTAGACACAGGCGTCGAAGAGCATAAACTGGCCGTTCGCTGCCGACAGGGAGGAGAAACCGGAATGGTGCACCAGAATCAGCGGCAGCAACGACAACAAAATGAAGTGCATCAATGGAACCGTGCACCATTCTCCCGGTGTGAGCATAATTTGCCGCGGGAAAACCGATAACAGACACAGCCCGTTCTCCGAAGCCAATGCTACAGTTTTGCGGATAATATTCCCATCAATCCGGACATCCGCATCGAGGAAAAGAAAACAGTCGCCCTGTGCCTCCATGGCCAGCCGGTGACAGGCATGAGTTTTACCCAGCCAGCCCTGGGGTAATTCTTCCCCCGGAATCAGTCTTATCCGGTGATCTTTGTCAGCTATTCTTTTTACCAGGACAGCGCTATTATCGCTTGAGCCATCATCATAAACCAGAATTTCAAGTTCCGGATCATGGGTGCGTTGTAAATCTGAAAGGAGGTTTCCAATGTTGTTTTCCTCATTCCTGACGGGAATAAGCACCGAAATCTTCCCTGCCAGGCTTTGACCCGACCTTCCGACCGGTTGCCGGAAAATCAGGTTGACCATTGCCACCAGTCCCTGTAGTACGGCAAAGCTGATGATCAGGATGGAAATATAGACCAGGGCATCAGTCATTCCTGTTACATTGAAGTTTCAGGCATTCAGCATAGAAACTGTTATAAGCCTTTTCCAGCGATTCACGGTCGAAGCGCTCACCCCGGAATTCACTGAAACAGATGGTCAGACCAGGCCTGGGACTGGAAAAATAGTCGGTCAGAAAGACAGTCATCACCAGTTGGATGCGGTTTTCCATTCCAAGGGCAATTTTTTCAATCCCTTTCTCAAACCGGAAATGTTGCCGGTGCATTGACTGGATTTCACCCTGTGGAAAAACCAATACAAGGTTGTCGGGATTCTGAAGGAGTTCCCTGCTGTAAGCAATGGAGCTCAGGATTTCCCGGCTGTTCTTCCGGACAGAAAACCCTCCGCAGTGATTGAAATACCAGTATTTTTTCAGCTGATCTTCCTCCATCATAAAATGGAAAATCCTCGAGAATTTCGTGATGTTGAGGAATATGGCCCAAAAGCCATCCCACCAGCTGACATGATTGGCAATGAGCAATATGGGTAATTTCCGGTCGTTAAAAGCTCCGGAAAAGCGGATATCACCAAATTTTCTCCTGATTTGCCAGACCGCATACCATTTGAAGAAAGGGAAAATGAGTATATGGTGTTTCGCTTTCAGCATTATCCAAGGGAAGAATTGGTTCCAAAGATAACCAGAATAAGGAAGAAGAGGAACTGGATGATCAGTAAAGCAGTGGCCATTTTGTTGGTGAATCTTATCCGGATTGCTTTCCCGATAAGCTGAAATGCAAGTGCAACCAAAAACCAGCTCAGATAATTGCGGAAGGGAATCTCATCCCCTGACCAATACCACATATCAAGAACGGGCGCCACCTGTTCCAGTACCAGGTCATAAACCACCATCATCAGGGCGGCGATGACTGCCCTTACTGCTTCCGGAAGCTTAAACCCGCCGGTGACCACGGTGGTCATATAGGTCAGCATGGCCCAGTTAAGGCCGATCATCAGCGGTACATCGAAAAGTTTCGGTCCCAGACTAAGGCCGTAACGGTACTCTCCGAAGATTACCCCGGTTTTTACCCCGATCACTTCCACAAAAAAACCACCCAGGAAAACCAGAAAAATGAAGAATAATGTCCTGTAGTGATTTTTCCCTGTGTGGAAAATCACCAGAACCACCGCTGAAAGTAGCAGTGCGAGCGGGATCAGTCGGGTAAAGAAGTGAAAGGTTTGTGGCATCAGTAAGCCTGCCAGACCCACCAGGTAAAAAACCGCCACCAGGAGCATAGCCTTTCTGGCACGATCCGGGGCAATAATTCCTGAATTCAGGGTAGGGGATTGGGTCATCGGGATTTTGTTTTCGTTGTTTGAAATCTCCTTTTCCACCTTTCCGACAGAAGCAGGTCAAAAAGGATCAGACTGAATCCATAACCGAAATCCTCCACCGGGATGGTTAAAATCCTGATGCCCAGTATTTCCTCAGGGTTGTACCAGACCACCTCACCTTCTATAAACGTTCCGGTTAAAATTCCGTTGACGATCAGAAACGGAACCAGGATGACCACAAAAGTCAGAAAGAATTTACGGAGGATACCGCTTTTGTCCAGCAAGCCGGCTATCAAAGATAGGATCAGCAGTACTGCGGAATAGGCGGTATAACTTTTTCCGGGAAAAAGGAGGATCAGGAGGAGACACAAAAGGATCAGCAGGATGGAAAGCAGGTTACTGAAGGTTTTTCCGATTTGCAGCTGCGGAAAATGAAAAGTCAGCGCTTCATGCAGAAAAATGCTGGCATAGGGGATTACCACAAAAAACAGGAGCTCTTCCACAGGCAGTCCCCCAAGGGTCAGCCCAACGTGGTATTCCGGATTGAAACCCCAGATTCCTTTTCTGGTAAAAATAAAGTCAATGACAATATAAATGACAGCAACTATTGCGATAGCCGGCAACAGGTGTTTCCATCTCCTGCAAAACCGGAGGTTCTTTTCAAAACTTAAAAGAAGCGGAAAGAGCAGTGAAAGAAACAAAAGCAGGGAATAGAGCCACCACATTATTTATTCTTTAAAGTATCTTTTGGGAAACACCAGCAACCCGAAATTATCGAAATCTTTTTTGTTTTTCGGGCGGTGGTGGGCCAGGTGGGCCCGGACGACAGAGCGGAAGAAACGATTTTGATGATTCCACAGGAAAGGCAGATTTAATCTGCGGTGGATCATCACGTCGTGGATCATGAAATAGGTGAACCCATACAGCGTTATGCCAGCGCCGATGTACACCATGGAAAAAATCGAAAATGCGAGTCCGCAGATGATCAGAATGATGGCCGGGATGGCATAGACCAGAAAAAACAGGTCATTCTTTTCGAAGCCTGAAAACTCCAGATCCTCCAGACGGGCTTTTTTCTGATCGATGATGTGGTGGTCCTTGTGCCAGACCCAGAGGAACCCGTGCATGACATACTTGTGGTTCGACCAGGCTACAAATTCCATGAATAAATAAGCGGCCACCAGAAGAAGGATGTTCAGCATGTCATATGAGTTTAAATTTGTATGCAATCACTGCACGGAAGAGAAGCAGCATCTTTTTCCAATCGGGAATCCTGATCCTGGTCTCCATGATTTTCCGGGCCGGGGTACTGTTGATTTTGGAGAGCAGTCCAAGGTAATAGAGAAAAGCGGTATAAACAGCCAGTTTAGACCTTCCGGGCAGTTTCCGCATTCCGGTAAAGGCCGCCCTGAAATCCTCCCTGATCTGATTCACAATGGAACTTTTTTTTGCATCATCCAGTTCACCTTCCAGGAGTTCAGGGAAATAGCGCCGGCCCAGGAGCTGTATGTCGTTTTTAAGATCGCGCAAAAAGTTAACTTTCTGGAAGGCTGAACCCAGCTTCATGGCCGGTTCCAGGAGTTCCCGGTACAGCTGCTGATCGCCTTTGCAGAATACTTTCAGACACATTAATCCCACCACATCGGCGGAACCGAAGATATAACGGTCGATATCCTCTTTTTCTGAATAAGTTTCCTTTTCCAGATCACTTTTCATGCTGGAGAGAAAAGCCTGGACATGAGCATCCTCAATTCCGTAGCGGCTAACGGTCTGCTGAAAGGAATGCAGGACGGGATTCAGGCTGATGCCTTTTCCCAGGGCAGCATAATAGTCCTTTTCGAACTGGCTGAGCAATTCCTTTTTATCGAAATCATGAAAAGTATCCACAATTTCATCAGCGAACCTGACGAACCCGTAAATATTGAAAATGGCTTCCCTGATCTCTTTTTCCAGCAAACGCGTGGCTGAAAAAAAGGATGTACTGTACTCCCGGGTAATCAGTTCTGAAATCCGGGAGCAGGTTCTGTCAAAATCCTGATGTTTGTTTTCTTCCAAATGATCTGTTTTAACGAAACGATTCTGTTTTTTTATAATCAGGAAATGGTTAAAAATAGTATTATTTTCATTACTACCTTTTCTTTCTCAGCGTGAATTGCTGAAAAAATATGAAAAAGAGCCAGCCTGCAGAGCCAGCCATCAGGCGATATCACTGTTCCGATTGCAGAGGGTACTGCCGTTGCCCGGTTCTGCCTCAGCCACCAGCGCAAAGGCTTCACCGCCTGGCGCACCATTCCCGAAGGCGATCTGTTTTCCATCGGGATCAATAATTACAGGGGCATAAACCAGTTCAGCTTTTATCCCTGCCACTCCGTTTTATATTACCCGTAGGTTCATTTGACAACGGAGTCACCATTTAAAACCCTGTTAATCAAAATTTTACAAGGTTATAATCTGATGTCTGCAGATGAAATAATATCGCCGGAATTGATTAAATTTCATAAATTTGTTATTCAATTACAATTAAACAAACACCATGAAAACCTTTAAAATTCTGGCTGCTATCTTTTTTTTGTGTTTTTGCCTTCCCGCATTCGCCCAAAATGAAGCATTGAAGGTGAAGCCTTCCACTCCGAAGAGAGGCGATTCGGTTGTCCTCACCTATTCGCCTGCGAAAAGTCAGACCGGTTTGGCGGAAACAAAATCAGTTACAGCGCATATTCTTTATGCCAATGAAGAAAAGGCTGATGTTCTGGAAAAGGAAATGGTCGGCAAAAAGGGTGTCTGGAAAGCTACCTTCCAGGTGCCGGATCAGGCTTCCATTATGGCAGTCCGTTTCACTTCAGAAGAAAAGAGTGATGACCACAATGGTGATTGCTGGTATATCCCTGTGTTTGGAAAAGATAAAAAACCACTGAAGAATGCCTACCTGTTCCTTTCCTCTCTTCACCAGATGGGAGAATACAAGGGATTCAAGTTCGATAAGTCAAAGGAAGCGGTTAAGAAATGCATTGAAAAAGAACTTGAGGGCTATCCTGACAACACTTCAGCCAATACCATGAAGTGGTCGCAGTTGATGAATGAATTCAAGGGCAGTGACTCGATAAAAAGCATGATCGGAAAAGAATTGGTAAACCTGTTTCATGCTAATTTAGCTGAAAAAGAAATTTACCCGCTGTTGGCCTGGTTTGACCGGACCGGCATGCAGAAAGAGGGTAAAGCGCTGAAAGACAGTATACTGAAAGCAAATCCGCGCGGTTATGTTGCCCTTCAGGACAAACTCAGAAGTGTAATGATGAATCCCAATGTACCCGCAAATGACATCGAGCAAATATTTGCAGATTTCCCGGAGATGGAACCACCGGTTAAAACCATGCTGGCAAGCGTGTTGGTGAATTCATATATGAAGACCAAAGAATTTCAGAAAGCACAGGAGCTGATCGTCAAAGCGGATCTCAAGGATGGCATGATGTTCAATAATCTGGCCTGGCCGCTCATTGAAAAAGGGGAAAATCTGGAGGAAGCCACCTCCCTGGCTTCCCGGGGAGTAGAATTAATGAGGAATCAGAAAGAGGAAAAAAAATCTGCCTCTCCGGCTGTAATTAAAAACCTGAATACATCTTTAGGGATGGTACTCGACACGTACGGGTACGGATTGGAGCAGCTCGGAAAAACCGGCGATGCGCTGAAAGCTTATGCGGAGGCTTATGAACTTACAGAAGGACTGGATGAAAACATCAACGGAAGATATGTTCAACTCCTGGCCAAAAGTAATGATAACGCCAAAGCCGTTGAAATAGCGGAAGCCTGTATTCTGAAAGGAAAGGCCGACGACAAAGCGGTGACTGCCTTTAGGGGAGCTTATAAGCAATTGCATGGTTCAGCAGATGGGGCAGATGCCAAATTGAACCAACTTGCAGCAGAAGCCAAAGCCAGGTTAACAGAGAGCCTGAAAAAAGAAATGTTGAACCAACCTGCTCCCGATTTCAGCCTGAAGGATTTTGACGGGAATGTAGTAAAGCTTTCTGACCTGAAAGGCAAAGTGGTGGTTGTCGATTTCTGGGCGACCTGGTGCGGTCCTTGCAAATCGTCGTTTCCCGGACTCCAAAAAGTGGTTGAGCAATACAAAAACAATCCGGAAATTCAGATACTTACCCTGAATACCTGGGAAAGGGAGAAGAATGTTGCGGAGAAGGAACAAAAAGTTAAAGCCTTTATTGCGGATAACAAGTACAGTTTCAAAGTACTGTTTGACGATGCAGATATTGTAGGCAAATACGGGGTAACCGGCATTCCGACCAAGTTCATTATTGACAAAAAAGGGATGATCCAGTTTAAAACTGTGGGTTTTGACGGCGAGCAAAAGATGATTGCTGAAATGCAGGCACAGTTTGAATTGCTGCTGAATGCTCAATAATTCATCAAATCCCAAAGATCTCTCAAGTCCCTTAGTCTCTTAAGTCTTTAAGTTCAAAAACCTTCTTCCCTCCCACCCAGGTCTGAAGGATTTTGGCTTCCCGGATTTGCACCGGGTCAATTTTGGTGAGGTCGTCGCTGATCACGGTAAAATCGGCCAGTTTGCCGGGTTCCAGTGTCCCTTTGATTTTCTCCTCGAAAGAAGCATAAGCGCCGTTAATGGTATAGGCTTTCAGGGCCTGATCCACGGTGATTTTCTCTTCCGGCACCCAACCATCCGGGTTTTTATCGTCGAGGGTACGGCGGGTAACAGCGCCCCAGATACCGTCGAGCGGGGTGGGGGGCGCTACGTACCAGTCGCTGCCAAAGGCCAGGGTGGCGCCTGTTTCCAGCAAGGTTTTAAAAGCATAGGTGGTTTTCTTCCGGTCAGGGCCTATGAATTTCTCCGCCCAGCGGCCATCATCCATCAGGTGATAAGGTTGCATGCTGGCAATGACGCCAAGTTTTCCAAAGCGTGGAATATCAGTCGGCGCCAGGTGTTGGGCATGTTCAATGCGGAACCTGCGATCCCTTGGCCCGTTCAGCAAGGCGACGGATTCATAAATGTCAAGTAAAATCCGGTTGGCGCGGTCGCCGATGGCATGGATCATCACCTGGAAGCCTTCTTTGTCGGCTTCCAGTGTCCATTTGTAAAGACTGTCTTCGGAATTGACCATTATCCCTTTGTCCTTCGGGGAATCGGCAAAGGGTGACAACATCAGGGCTGTATGTGATCCAAGCGAACCATCCACAAACTCTTTTAATCCTCCCAATTTTACCCATTTGTCCCCAAGGCCCTCTTTTTCTCTTTTATTCTTTAAGTCTTTCCATCTGCTGAGGGGCATCATACAATAAATCCTGGTAATCAGGGTCTGCTTGTCCCGGGCACGTTCCATGGCATCGAGGTAACCCACCATGTGGTGAACGGAAGTGACACCTTTGGAAGCCACATAGTTCATGGCATTAACGAGCGCCGTATCGGCCTGTTCCGGAGAAGGTTCCGGCACTGATTTCCGGACCAGCCCTTCTGCATTCTCCTTAAAAATGCCGGTCAGCTTTCCTTTGGCATCCCGGACAATAGCTCCTCCTTCCACCTCTTGTACTTTATCATCCACTCCGGCCAGTTTCAGGGCCATTGAATTGGTCAGCGACATGTGCCCGTCAAGTCGGTTGATGAATACCGGATTTTCCGGAGTCACGGGGTCAATCCAATTCCGGTCAGGAAGCTCCCCTCCCCACAGGGTATGATCCCAGTCGCCACCGGTGATCCATTCACCCGGTCGCAATGTTTTAGCATACTCCCCGATCCTGCGGATAAACTCCTCTTTGCTGGAAGCATCCCGCAACTGAACCGAAGCGAGGTTAAAACCGCCGGTCAGGAAGTGAAGATGGCTGTCGATAAATCCAGGCGTAACAAATTTGCCTTCCAGGTCGATCAATTTTGTATCTTTTCCTTTGAATTTCAAGACTTCCTTTTCACTTCCTACGGCAAGAAGGGTATCTCCGGAAATGGCCAGTGCTTCGGCCCGTGGTTGTGCGTCGTTGCCTGTCCAGACAGAGCCGTGGATGAGGATCAGATCAGCTGTTATCCGGTTGGAAGTGCATGAAGTAGTTGCCACCATAATTGTCAGAATTGGAATGTACAATATACCAGGTATTTTCATCGTCTTTAATGTCAGTTCTGTCTCAAAAATAGCTGGAATTTCAGGATTATCAAATTCCCCTGGTCCTTTTTGTGCAAAACCATTATATTAGCCTCCGTATCCATTTAAAAACGTTGAGCATGAGAACAAACCATCTGATGATCTTTTTCCTGGTTGTAACCGCAACCATTTCTTTTCCGGGGAATGCCCAAAACTCCTCCCTCAGCAGTTGGCCCCAATGGCGGGGACCAATGCTCACCGGGGCTGCCCAAAAAGGTAATCCCCCTGTGGAGTTCGGGGAAACCAAAAACCTGAAATGGAAACTTGAATTGCCGGGTAAGGGACACTCCACACCCGTCGTTTGGGGGGATAAAATAATAGTCACAACAGCAGTTCCGACTTCTGAAAAAGCCCCTGTGGATTCGGCGAATATGCCCAAAGCCGGGCCTATGCCGGTTAACCGCACGGATTTTATTCATGAATTCAAAGTTTTGCTGATTGACAGGAAAGACGGCCGGGTGATTTGGGATAAATCAGTGGCCCGTCAAAAACCAGCGGAAGGAACACATGAATTCGGAAGTTGGGCCTCCAACTCCCCTTGTACCGACGGTGAACATATCTATGCCTATTTCGGGTCCAGGGGATTGTTCTGCCTCGATTTTAAAGGTAACATCGTCTGGCAGAAAGTATTCGGACAAATGGATAAAAAAATGAATTTCGGGGAAGGCGAGTCACCCGCGCTCTACAAAGACCGTTTATTTATACAGTGGGATCATGAGGGAGAATCATTTATCACGGCACTGGATAAAAAGACGGGGAATGAAATCTGGAGGGTAAAACGGGAGGAAAAAACTTCATGGGCCACTCCCCTCGTGTTGGATGTAAATGGAAAGCCGCAGGTGATCACCGTCGCCACCAATAAGGTCAGAAGCTATGACTACCAAACCGGGGAGGTCATTTGGACCAGCAGCGGAATGACGGCGAATGCGATCCCCTGTCCGGTGTATGCCAATGGTATTCTTTATGTGATGAGTGGTTTCAGGGGGAATGCCCTGCAAGCCATTGACCTGGCTGCTGCGAAGGGAGATATTTCCGCTTCTCCGGCCATCCTGTGGCGATATAACCAGGATACGCCCTATACCCCCAGCCCTGTGCTGATGGATGGAAGGCTTTATTTCATGCGTGCCAACAACGGTTTTCTAACCTGTCTGGATGCCCTTACCGGTAAAGTGAACTATT
>DAIDJX010000084.1 GCA_027451165.1 Prolixibacteraceae bacterium
GATCAGCAATTCTTTCAGTCGATAATCCATATTGTTTTGTAACTTCTACTTTCCAAATCCCCATCGTGAAGGATGGGGTTATTTCACTGAGCACCAACCAATGATGCACGTGCAACCCTCCGCTGCACCAACCCCAGCCTTCAGGCTGGGGTCAGCAATGCACCTGCTGCCCTCCGAAGACCGGCTTTAGCCGGTGGTGAAGTGAGTCAACTCTGTTCTCCGGGCAGCGGGCTATAGCCCTGGTCATCATCTGCCCTTCAACACCCCCGCCCTGAAGGGTGGGGTTAGTACTACTTTTCCAGTTCTGATACTGCAATTTCCTCATACACAATCCCCTGATAAGGAGATACATAACCGGCTTCATACAAACAGCCGATATTCCCGTTGGGCAGTACGGTCATATCGGAATAAGCCGATGGTCCGGGGTGGAGCACCAGTGATTTTGCCCAGCTTTTCCCCTCATCGGCGCTCAGCCGAATGGTCATATTTACCCTTGAGTTTTCATCCGCAGGATTCAGGAAGAGCATTTTACCAGCCCCTTTATCAGCAAAGGTATGAGTGAGCAAACTTCCCTGGCAGATGGGTTCTATCAAAGTCAGGTCTGAATAGATATTCCCCCAAAGCAATCCGCCATTTTCACTGACGGATACTTTTCTTGACTTCTGTGTGCGGTCGTAATTTCGCATGTTGAGCATCAGCCGGCCATCCGCAAGTTCCGCCACCGTGCATTCGTTCACCTGGTCCTGCGGGGTGGTCCCTCCCAGTTTCCAGGTCTTGCCATGATCATCGGAATAAATGATGTGGGAAAAATACTTGTTGGTTCCGGCTTCGATATGGTCACAGGGGATGATCAGCCTACCTTTGACAGGGCCATTTTCGGTCTGAATGCCGTGGCAGGGACCAGTGGCGTACCAGGTCCAGTCTGGCTTTTTAACCGAAGCGGTAATTTCTTTGGGCGCTGACCAGGTCAGGCCATCATCAGTTGAAGACAACAGGAAAATCCGCCGGGTATCCTTGCTGGTTTGTTTGATAATGTCGGATTCATGGTCGCTGCCCAGGTTCCAGGTGGAGAGCAGGAAAATGTTGCCGGTAGTTTTATCAACGACCGGTGCCGGATTGCCGCAGACATTCAGCCCGTCATCCCAGATCACTGACAGGTTGCTCCAGGTCTTGCCTCCATCTTCCGACCTAAGCATGACCAGGTCAATATCGCCGGTGTCGGAGGAACTGTTTTTACGGCCTTCGGCGATGGCCAGCAGACTGCCTTTTGTGGTGGTGATGATGGCCGGTATCCGGAAGGTATTGTATCCTGATGCGCCGCTTTCAAAGAGCCAGGTCAGTTTGCTGACCGGAACAAGGTTTCCTGAGGCACCAAATTCGATCACCTTCATGTTGTTTCTCCAGGGACGCAGCGCCAGGATTCCGTTCATGGAACCCGTCAGCCCTTTGGTCAACAACTTCTCCCCGTTGATCATGAAAGTGAGTTCAGATCCTTTGAGCGCCACATCAGCATCGAAAGGCACGCCTGACCTGATTTTTCCTTCCGATCCGGGAATCGGGGCAGCTTTACCGAACAAGGGACCTTCCACGAACAAAGTTGATTTTCCGTTTTCAGATTTGGCATCAAAGCCGAAGTGGTTGCCGCCGATCATCAGGGAAGCTGCTGAAAAGTTGAGCGAATCCAGCGTCAGTCTGACATGCACCCGGAAGTCACCTTCTGCCAGTGATTGTCCAGCCACCAGGTAATTGTTCACGCCGGTGCCGTTCAGACTGCCCTTTGAGGTAGTCCAGTTCGTCCCGGAAGAAATGAGATCTGAAATTTCACCTTTTTTGATAAAATACAAATCCGGTTGCTCAACATTCAAATTTCTGCAACCTGCAAATAAAAAAATAAAAACCAGTACCTTAAATGAACATGTTGTTATAGATTTCATATCGATTATAAATTTTTTTCAGGTAAAAATTCTTTCCAGTCGCGGCCCCAGGTGACCCAGGCCAGGTTAAAACGGGCATAGAGGCCGGTGGTGGTCAGGTAAATCCAGCCGGCACTTGGGGTTCCGGGCCGGCCTGATGCCAGGTGGGAATAGCCTCCGGTTTTATGGACCAGCCGTTTCACCGGCCAGGTTTTACCCCCGTCAAAACTTGCCCATACGGTCATATTGATCCTTCCTTCCGTACTGTGGATGGCGGTAGGCCCGTTCGGATTATCATTCATGCTGAATATCAGGACATCATAGCCTTCAATTTCCAGCCGGGCAAGGCCCCCCTTGCATCCGTAGACATTGGGCGGGCCATCGGGCAGAACCGGGTCAATATAATTATCTGTCCAGGTTTCTCCTCCATCGTAACTGAAGGCAATATCTCTGTTTCCGGCACGGTTATGGTTCCGGGAATTGTAATAAATGGTTCCGTCGGAAAGCTCAACGAGCGCAGCTTCCCCGGTACCCTTCACCGGGAAGGGGGCGCTGGAATACCAGGTTTTCCCGCCATCGTCGGAATAGTTGGCGCTGCTGTAGTGGTAAGGCAGGAGTGAATCGTTGGTCGAGTTATAATTGACCATGACCCGTGAAGGCAGCAGAAGCCGGCCTTTGTGTTTCCCGTAGCGCAAGGTGATCCCTTCTTCACATCCGGAAATGATGGGAACCCACCCGTTCACATCAGGATGGCGGATGACATTTTCTTTCACCCAGGTGAGGCCATTGTCACGGCTTCTGTACAGGTAGTTGTCCGGTTTCCGGTTTCCTGCCCCTGGTTCCAGTTTGAGAATGTCACCGGTAGTTTCGTCCAATACTCTTCCGGCGCCACCCAAAAGGGGAATTTTAGGTCCCCAGGTCACACCGCCGTCAATGCTCCTCCTGTCGGCCAATACTGACCCATCCCGGGCGACCATGATGTCGCCGTTCCAGCCATTGGGCATCGATCCGTCGTAAATGGCAAACTTTTCATAGATCTCCAGTAAAGGCCTTTCCTTCTCCGGAACGGGAATTCCTTCACCATCACTGCAGGAATTGATGGTGAACAGCAGAAAAATCATTACAGAAATCAATACTTTCATCTGGTAAACTCAACTTACTTAGCTTCCGGCTGCTTCATACATGGCCAGAATATTTTCCGTGGGAATATCATCCTGAAAATTGTGCGTAGGACCAATAAAATAACCTCCTCCCGGCGCCATGATGCTGATCATCCTTCTGACTTCTCTCCGGATCATCTCCGGAGTCCCATGGGGGAGAAGTTCCTGTTCATCGATCCCTCCGGAAAAGGTGACCAGGTTGCCAAATTCCTTTTTCAGTTCTGCAGGATTCATCCCCGATGCCTTCACCTGCAGCGGGTCAATGACTTCTGCTCCAGCCTCAATAAAACCGGGGATTAAATCCCGGATAGCCCCACAGGAGTGCTGGTAATAATGGGCACCGTATTTTTTGGCCGCATCCGCCATGGCTTTAAAAGCGGGCTGAAAGAATGCTTTCCAGGTGTCGGTATCCATGATAAGTCCCTGTTGGGTGCCGAAATCGTCACCGATCCGGAAGAAATCGATCCGCCCGCCAGCAGAGGAAAAAAGTTTGTCAATAAATGCCAGATGGAATTCAAGTACTTTCCCGATCAGCTTTTCGAGGAACTCCGGATTGATAAATGGATCGGTAAAACTTCTTTCAATGCCGATCAGGTTCTGGACGGGATATTGTAAAATTCCGGGGGAAGCAATCCCGGGAGCGGTCATTATTGCATACTCCTCATTATCCAGACAGAACTTCTCCATTCCGGAGAAATCCCAGTCACTGACCGAAGGCCACGGATAATCGTCAAGCGCTGACAGATCCTCCACAGCGGCCAATGGGTGAGCCACTTCATTCCAGTATCCTGCGGTTTCGCTGAAACGGGTATATTTCCATTCCACCCCCCAGATGTCCATTTTGTTCCCGTTGGGCAACATAAGCGGTTTTCCGGCATATACCGGATCCACCCAACGGAAATCGATGTCCAGCAGGCGAAAGAGCTCCTCATCGGAAGCCAGGTTCAAATCTCTTTTCAACCGGGCCCTGACTTCCGGAA
Organism: Prolixibacteraceae bacterium; assembly: GCA_027451165.1. Taxonomy (GTDB): domain Bacteria; phylum Bacteroidota; class Bacteroidia; order Bacteroidales; family Prolixibacteraceae; genus UBA1413. Next base: position 4,054 of record DAIDJX010000084.1, read on the forward strand.
CATCACGGTACATCCGGGGCACCCTGTCGGGTTCCCGGTGGTTTAATGAAGCTATTACCCTTTCTTTATGAGTCATTAATCAAGATTCTTCTTTTCCCATCAGCTTGCCGTCAACTTTAGCTGACGGGCCCAGACTGTCAATAATTTTCTCCTTCCAGCAGCCACTTCAGGTTGAATACTGCGATATTCACCTCATCATACAATTTTTTGTCACCCCCTTCATAGAGCAGATAAAGGGTGCCATCCTTCCCGGCTGCCAGGGAAGAATAGGCGCTGTGACCTGCATTGACCAGCCGTCTGACCGGCCAGGTGGCTGTTCCGTTGAAGGAAGCCCAGACGGTCATCTGGTAACGCCAGCCCCCTTTCCAACCAGGCTGCGAGTATAAAAGAATATCTTTCCCCTCAGATGCGGCATCCGGCAGCCTGACCAGACCTGCCTTGCAGCCATAGCTGGGACGTGATCCATATTTGAAATAGAAAGGTTCGCCGATCTCATACAAATCCTCAGAAACATACCAGTCCACCCAGCGGTTGCCGCCGTCATAACTCCAGGCGATCCTTCTTTTATGGTCCACCGACATATGCGACCTTGAATTGTAATAAATGCGACCATCCGATAATTCAGCCAGGGCTCCTTCCCCTGTACCGGTCATAATAGGATCGCTGACCTGCCAGGTAAGTCCGTGGTCATCGCTGTACATAGAGGTGTTGTAGTTGTATACCCAATACTCCTGGGCATTGTCACCTTTCGGTGGCTGAATCCTCCCGGCGATCAGCAGCCGCCCTTTGTGCTCCCCGTATTTCAGGGTGATCCCCGGTTCCATTGCCTGGATGTTGATGGGAGCATTACCCCAGATACCCTGTCCCATGGCATTGGGTTTGATGGTAATGTTTTCTTTGCTCCAGGTTAATCCATTGTCTTTGCTACGGTGAATAAAGGGTTTTTCTCCGGAAGGCGAAAGAACGAGGAGTTCTCCCGTGGTTTCATCCAGGATAACGTTACCATCAAGATTTTCCCCTTTGGCTATTTCCCTTTCCGGGGTCCAGGTAAGCCCGTGATCGGAGCTGGTGCGCAGGAGGGAAGCATTGCCGGCAAATGCCAGGATGGTGCCATTGGGTGCAATGGTGATAGCCGGTATCCGGATTTGTCTCTTCTCATTATCTGAAAGTCTGAAAAGCGTTTGGGTCCGGAAGAATGGTTCCTGCTTCATCGTCTGACTGACCAGCTGATTTGCCGCCATGACGTCGGTTTCGCGGATGTTGAAGCGGGTGCTCACCACAGAATGCTTATTCTTTCCCTCCTGGTATTTGATGTAGGTGGTGGCGATGATGGTCCCGTCGGGGAGAAGTTCCATTCCCGGATAGCCGCAATCACCCCCGGCGAAGCTATGCAATAATTTAATACGGTATTCGCCTGGTTTACCCTTCCGGATGTCGTCATAAGTTCCCACCCAGGCCACAAAATGGTTGTAGGTCGGGCTGTTGATGGCCTTATCGCGGAAAGCGATCACGAGCCGTCCATCAGGCGTATAGAGTCCCATGTGCCGGTCGCCGGTCAATCCCCAGGGGGTATCTGCAGGAATGCTCCATGTTTTTCCCTCGTCTTTGCTGAACATCATCAGGCTCCGCCCCTTGTGGTTGTTTTCCCGCATGAGGCAGCAAAGCTCTTTCTGATTGGGAGAACGGAAAACAAAAGGTTCGCAGGGCTTTTTCCCTTCGACAGCTGCAATAACCTGTGGTTCCGACCAGGTCATTCCTCCGTCAAACGTCTTTGTTTGCAGCACCACCAGCGCTTCTCCTTCCTGACGGTGGTAAAATCCCATGTAGTTGCCATCTGACAAACGGACCACGCTGCTGAAAGTCATGACATTTTCAAAACCCAGGGGAGGCAATTCTGTCCAGGTTTTGCCTCCGTCTTCGCTCATGATCCGGGGCATTTTGGGTTGGGCAGAAAATACCCACAGCCTGATTTTGCCGGTGGTCATGTCCATCATGCGGTAGATACTCGGACAGTTTTTATGGTTCCTGAAGCCGGCAGGCAGCTGGTCGTCCATCCTGGTCCAGGTGATACCGGCATCATGGCTGACGGCCATTGGTCCGGCAGGGCCCCCGTGGTTGACGCTCCAGACACAGAATAGGGTTTTGTTGTCGGCCAGCAGCAGCGTGGTGGGATGGCCCTGGTAGACCTCTTCCGTGCCTGCGGCAATCACAATGTGCCGTCCCGTTTCCCCGGAAATATCCACAAAAGGGAGATCGGGTTTTTCCTGGGCGATGGCCGTCATTCCGAAGATTCCCAACAAAACAGCGACCCCAAATCGCATCCGGGAGAGGAGATTTATTTTAATCGGTATTTTCATGATCAGTCCGGTATGAAATCAGAATTTGAGTTTTTAATTAAAACAATACAGCAGGAATTCACCTGCTGCATTGTAAAAGAGACATTTAATTATCAATAACCCTGGGTTTGCACCAGTTTCGAGTTTTTAGCCATCACATTTACATGTACAGCCCAATAAATCGGGGTGGTTTTGCCTTTCAGGTTGGGAATGTACTGGTAGATATCCACCACACCGGATTTGTGGGCCCGCACAAGGTCCCACCAGCGTTTCATTTCATTGAAAAGTTCACGGCCACGTTCGTCGAGGATCTCTTTTTCCACTAAAGCCTTACTGGTTTCGGTGAAAGCGGGGATACCGGCTCTGGTTCTGACCTTGTTCAGGTTGAGCAGGGCGTTGTCGATCTGGTTCAGTGCAGCGTATGCTTCGGCCTTCAACAGAAGCATGTCAGACAGGCGGTAAATAATGAAATCGCTGTCGGGAACGCGGTCATCAGAATATTTGGTACCAATGAATTTGTTGGGCCAGTAGTTCTTGGTTACCCCTTTCATGATCTCAGGAATATAGGTCCTGGCAATTCTTTTATCGGCAGGGAATTTCGCAAAGAGGGCCAGGGCTTCCGGGCTCAGCACGTAGGCTTGCTGACCGACCAGCGACATGGGCAGGTCGGAGGCATTGTCTGCGCCGGCAGAGGTGTCGAAACGAAGCAGACAGTTGGTGTAGGCACTGCTGGTGTATTCACTGCGGTTCAGGTACATGGAGAAGATAATTTCCCCGTTTTTCCGGCTGTCAAATACAGATGCATAGGTGGACTGCAGGGCGACCCCCGAGCTTTCAACCTCAGAAATGGCTGCAATGGCTGCATTCAGGTCAGTGGCACCACCATTCAGTACCTTTGCTGTCCACATTTTTACATCCGCTTTCAGGGCATAGACAGCCGGTTTGGAAAAGCGGTATTTGTCGACATAACCGGCTTCCGGGAAAAGAGAAAGGGCAAGATCAATATCGGTGTTGATCTGTTTAAATACATCAGCCACAGGAGTCCTTTCATACAAGGGTTCCTTTTCATCGACCACCGACTTCAGTACCAGCGGAACATCTCCCCAGATTTTGGCCAGGTAGAAATACGTAAATGCCCTCTGAGCCAGCGCTTCTGCCTTGATACGGTTCTTATTTGCCGTGTTATTGAATGCAAAGGGTTCGATTTTCTCCAACAAAAGGTTACAATGCCCGATGGTACCATAATAGCTGGTCCAATCACCGGTATTGGCGGGAGTGATTTTATGTGCCCAGTAATCTGAAAACCGCGCATTGTACCCTTGTTTCCACATTTCACCGCGGTCTTCGGAAAAGGCAAAATTGTCCATGTGGCTTCTGAGCCGGGCATAAATCCCGGTCACATAGGGGTTGAAGTCGTTTTCGGTTTGCCAGAATATTTCACCGGTGATAGACGACCGGATGGTTACATCCAGCAAATCATCACACGAGAAAGAGATCAGTGCAATGATGATCAGGCTTAATTTTATCAATTTTTTCTTCATGATGCTTCAAATTAAAGTGTTTGCACAAACTACATTAACCATTTCAGAATGTTAAGGTAACCCCGAAAGTAAATTGTCTCGGACGCGGATAACCTCCCTCATCGTATCCCTTGTACACTTCAGGATTCAGACCGGTGTAAGCGGTCAGATAACCGACATTGTATACTCCGGCATTGAGCAGAATGTTGTTCATATACAACATTTTCGAAATTTTTGACGGTAAATTGTAAGCAAGGGAAACTTCCCTTAAGGCCAGGAAATCGCCTTTGCTGTAGTAAATGGAGTTGTCAACACCATAGCTGTTATCCAGTCCTACGCCGGAATAACCCGACAGGGAAGAGAACCTCAGGTGGTTACGGAAGCCGATGTCATAATCGGCAAAGCTGAAACGCGGATATTTTTTGCCCACATCACCCTGCTTTTGCCAGGTTTTGTCACTGAGGGCCATCCGGGGTGCCCCTTCGTTGGAGGAACGGCCCTGTCCCATGGCGCGTCCGAGTTCTCCGTCACTGATGACGTGGCCCATGGCATAGTCCATATTGATTTTCAGGACAAATCCTTTGTAGGAAAAGCTGTTTTGCCAGCCCCCGATTTTGTCGGGAACCCGGTAACCCATGAAGGCCATGTCTTTGCCGTCGATGATATTGTCGCCGTTGAGATCGGCCCAGTTGACGTCTCCGCCGTGTTTAACCTTGTTGAGATTGGCGGCCGGGACCAGGTTGTCCTTTATGGGTGAAGCTGCTGCTTCAGCGTCGGAGGCGAAGATCCCGTTTGATTTCCAGGCCCAGAGACCCAGCGGGCGCTCTCCTTCGGCATAACCGCCTACCCAGACTTCCTTGCCCTGTTTGGGATCAAAGACCAAACCACCGTTGATGCGGTTCTTTTCCTTTCCGTTGTCGGGAAGTTCAACAATTACAGAATTATTGTATGCAAATGTAAAAGTAGAATTCCATACAAATCCACCAAGGTCAAGCACCCGTGCGTCAACTTCAACTTCAACGCCGCTGTTGCGCAGTGAACCCACGTTGTATTTGATGCTGCTGAACCCGGTTTCAGCGGCCAAAGGAAGGTCTGCCAACCGGTTTCTGGTGAGTTTGTTATAGAGATCGACGGTCAGGTTGAGGCGGCTGTTAAAGAATCCTGCGTCAAAACCTGCATCGGAGGCCACCGTGGTTTCCCAGAGCAGTTTGGCATTCGGGATGTTGCTGCGGGTAAGTCCGGATCCGGTCGCATAGAGGCTGGCACCGTAAACGCCATAAGTATCGCTGGTGGAGAGGTTTGAAAGGCCGGATTCCCCCCAGCTGGTTCTTAATTTCAGTAAATTCATGAATTTCACTTTCCAGAAATCCTCGTTACTGACATTCCATCCCAAAGAAGCGGAAGGGAAAGTAGCGAAACGGTTTTCAGGAGCAAAGTTGGAGAATCCGTCACGACGGATCGTAGCTGCAAGCAGATATTTGTTCTTATAATCATAACTGCCCTGGGCGAAGAAAGAGGCACTCTTGGTTTCGCTGAAAGAAGAAGAAGCCGACAGGTTGGGTGAAACCACTCCGTTGATGATGGTGGAAGCGGGATCACCGGTGATGGTGGAAATGTAGTCGGTGGCCGAGCGTTGGGAAGTACCGATTACCTGGAAGAAACGGTTACGGATATAATTGAAACCTCCCAATACCATGACGGTATGATCATCCCCGAAATTCTTGTTCATTTGAAGGACATGGTCGGTCATGATCTGGTTGGAGGCATCCTGGCGCATGTACTTATCCCTTGGACTCGTTTGCTGCGCATAGAATTTCTCGAAATAGAGCCGGCTGAAGTTATTGGTGTTCAAAGACGCCGATGGACGGTAGTGGAATCCGGGAAGGAATTCATAATCTGCTGACAATCTGAGAATAAACTGGGTTGTATTGACATTGTTATCCTGGTAATACAATTGATGAAGCCGGTTTCTGGGGTTGTTTCCCTCGTTGATGTTCGGGGTTCCATCGTCGTTGTAGAGGCGGTTCAGCGGAGGAACGCGTACGCCCCTGACCAGGTCCCTTTCAATATTGTCGCTGTATTCATTGTTGTTCCACAGGTAGGAAAGGTTCAGGTTTATGCTTACTTTATCATTTACCTTGTATCCTGAATTGGCCAGCGCGCTGAACCTTTCATAACCGGTCCCCAGGAAAATACCACCCTGATCGACATAGCCCAGTGAGATGTTGTAATTGGCCGCTTCATTGCTTCCGCTTACGCCCAGATTATAATTGTTGGTATTCGCCGTATTCCAGACCACATCCTGATAATGACTGTCCTTGAAGATGATGGTTTTCCCCGGAGTAACCGGATCTTCCATGGTTTCCCAGCCATTGGCCAGTAAATTGTCTACATACTCCTGCCCTTCGATGGATACAAGATTATCAATGTAAGCCGGTGTAAACTTGAAAACACCATAATCTCCCTTCTTCGTGAAGGTGGGTACCGTAGCTGAGTTACCGGTAACATAGAGGTAACTGTTCACATTATAGTTGTCAATACCCCGTGTCATGGTTTGACGTGCCAGCGTCAGGTATTCCCGGGCATTCATATAATCATATTCCCGGGCATTTGTTTCAATCCCATGCTGGTAGCGGAAGGTAAAATTGGCTTTTCCGGCGCCTTTACCCGATTTTGTTTTCACCACGATAACCCCGTTGGCGCCACGGGCACCGTAAATAGCGGTGGAGGCTGCATCTTTCATCACCTGTATTGACTCAATGTCGTCAGGGTTCAAATCGGTGAAACTGCGGAAAACACCGTCAATGATCACCAGCGGATCACTGGAATCGCGGTTGGACACATCACTTCCGCCGTGGGTAGTTCCGTAAGGCCTCAGGGTGGTACCCCCGCGGATTACGATGTTGGCTGCAGACCCGGGCTGTCCGGAAAGAACCGGAACCGAAACCCCGGCCATTTTACCCTGGAGGGCCTGAACAGGACTCACTGACGGAATATTCTTCAGTGCATCATCATCCACTGAGGAAATGGCTGAGGTTGTCCTTGCCCTTGATTGTTCAGCATAGCCAACCACCACAACCTCAGAAAGAAACTTATCTTCAGCTTCCAGCACTATGTTTATCTCCGTCTGACCGGTCACTTTAATCTTCTGTGGATTGTATCCTATAAAAGAGATCACCAGTGTGGAGTTAACAGGCACATCCAACCGGAAAATCCCATCCACATTACTGACGGTACCGGTAGTGGTTCCTTCAATGGCCACGCTTGCACCCGGCAGGATTTCACCGGAAGAATCGGTAATTTTACCCGATACTGTTATCTTGTTCTGCCCGAAGGCCATAACAGCCAAAAGTAAAAGCACCCCAAACAGCGACAGTTTCCTGCATCTCCGGATGGAGAATACAGAGAACATCCTGATTAATTTGTCATTCCCATAATTCTTTCTCATTTTTACGATGTTTTAAAATTATTTTGTCAGATAGTTTTATCACTGGGAAGAGCACCATGCCGGGTGATCTTCCCTTTTTTATTATTGCAGATTAGTGATCTCCGGTATATTCAAAGAAACCGCATGTTTCAAGACCAATTCGCAGGAATCCGGATTCTTCCACGGTGAAAGACTGCAGGGGAAGACGACAGGGTCCGCAATCAATTCCGATCAGTTTCATAATCTCTTTTCCTGCCCTTACTCCTCCTCCGAATTTGTTTAGATGCCTGACCACACTGACAGAAATCTGCTGCAGCTTTCTGGCTGATTCCATATCACCGCGGTTA